>NZ_JBQLZP010000346.1:5229-22237 GCF_052168335.1 Roseicyclus sp.
GCCGAAGCCCTTCCGAACGCGGCAGGCCCGCAGTCCTGCCGGGGCAGGCGCGGCCCCGCCCGCGATCCGTGCGGTTGCTCCCGACGCTCCGGGGGCGCAGCGCGCCGGACCTCCCCGCCGCGAGCCTCGGCCGGACACGTCCCGCGAAAGCGGCCGGGTCGCGCGCGGCTTCGACAGGCCGAAGCCCTTCCGAACGCGGCAGGCCCGCAGTCCTGCCGGGGCAGGCGCGGCCTCCTCCGCGATCCGTGCCGGCGGCCCGATGTCGGGGCGTCGCTCGCAACCGGGTCGCGCGCTGGCTCGACAGGCCGCGTCCCATCCGGGGCGTCGGCGCGTCCCGCGGCGGGCTCGCCGTCCTGCGGGGGCGGGCGCGGGGCCTGCTAGCCCGCGATCCTTGCGGGCCTGCCGACGGTGAGCGCCTCGACCGCCCGCACGATGGTGTCGCGGTCGAGGCCGAAGTGGCGGGAGAGGTCGCCGATGGTGCCGGTCTGGCCGAAGTGCTCGACGCCGTGGGGGATGGTCCTGTGGCCCGCGACGGAGCCGAGCCAGGCGAGCGTGGCGGGGTGGCCGTCGATCACGGTGAGGATGGCGCAGTCGCGCGGCAGGGCGCCCAGGAGGCGCTCGACATGGGCGCGGGCCCGCGGGTTGCCGCGCGCGCGCTCGCGCTGGGCCGCCGTCCAGCCCGCGTTGAGCCGGTCGGCGGAGGTCACGGCGAGGACCGCGATGTCGCGCCGGTGCTCGCCCAGAAGGCCCGCGGCCGCGATGGCCTCGTCCGCGACGGCGCCCTGGTAGGCGATGACCACGGCGCAGTTCGGCCCCGGCGGGCGCAGCCAGTAGGCGCCGTCGATGGTGCCCTGGCGGAAGGCGTCGTCGTGCCGCTTGCCCGGCTGCTCCAGCGGCTTGGTCGTCAGCCGCAGGTAGACCGAGCCGCCGGTCTCGTCCCGCAGCCAGGTGCGCTCGTCCGGGTCGCCCCCGCCCCCGCCCTCGCGCTGGAGGTAGTCGAAGGCCCATTCCATGATGACGGCGAGCTCGTCGGCGAAGGCGGGCTCGAAGGCGGCGAGCCCGTCCTGCGCCATGCCGGTGAGCGGGGTGCCGATGGACTGGTGCGCGCCGCCCTCCGGCGCGAGCATGACGCCCGAGGGCGTGCCCGCGATGAGGAACCGCGCATCCTGGTAGCAGGCGTAGTTCAGCGCATCGAGGCCGCGGTGGACGAAGGGGTCGTAGACCGTGCCCACCGGGATCAGCCGCCTGCCCCAGAGGCTGTGGGCGAGGCCCGCCGCGCCGAGCAGCAGGAACAGGTTCATCTCGGCGATGCCGAGCTCGAGATGCTGGCCCTCGGGGGCGAAGTTCCACTTGGCGGTCGAGGGGATGCGGTGCTCGATGAAGGCGTCGGGCAGCGCGTCGCGCGCGAAGAGCTTGCGGCGGTTGACCCAGGGGCCGAGGGACGTGGTCCCGGTCACGTCGGGCGAGGTGGTGAGGATGCGGGCGGCGAGGTCGCTGTCACCCCGCGCCAGCTCGTCGAGGATCTTGCCGAAGGCGGCCTGGGTCGAGATCTCGCGGTCCTTCGGCGGCTCGATGGGCGGGACGGGCAGGCGCGCGTCGGCATGGCGGCGGGTGCCCTTCGCGAAGAAGGGGACGGCGGCGAGGAACTCCCTGAGGCCGCCCGCGTCCGCGACGCCCGCGAAGGGCTCCCACTCCTGGCCTTCGGGGACGCCCATGTGGCGCTGCCACTCGGCCATCTGGGCCTTTGTCATCAGGCCGCCGTGGTTGTCCTTGTGGCCCGCGATGGGCGTGCCCCAGCCCTTGATCGTGTAGGCGAGAAAGCAGGTCGGGCGGTCGTGGTCGATGGCGGCGAAGGTCTCGGCCATCGTCTCCACGCAGTTGCCGCCGAGGTTCTCCATCAGCGCGGCAAGCTCCGCGTCGCTCCGCCGGTCGATCAGCGCCGTTACGTCGCCCTGGTCGCCGAGGTCGTCCATCAGCCGCTTCCGCCAGACCGCGCCGCCCATGTAGGTGAGCGCGGAATACTCCGCGTTGGGGCAGGCGTCGATCCAGGCACGCAGCCGGTCGCCGCCGGGTTCGGCGAAGGCGGCGCGTTGCAGCGCGCCGTGCTTCACCTTCACCACGTCCCAGCCGAAGGCCTCGAAGATCTTCTCGATCCGCCCGAACAGCCCCTCGCGCACGATCCCGTCGAGCGACTGGCGGTTGTAGTCGATGATCCACCAGGTGTTGCGCAGGCCGTTCTTCCAGCCCTCCTGCAGGACCTCGTAGACGTTGCCCTCGTCCATCTCGGCGTCGCCCACGAGCGCCACCATCCGGCCCTGCGGAATCTCTCGGCCCCAGTCCTTCGCGGCGATGAAGTCCTGCACCATGGAGGCCAGCGCCGTGATGCCCACGCCGAGGCCCACGGACCCCGTGGAGAAGTCCACGTCGTCCACGTCCTTGGTGCGGGAGGGATAGCTCTGCGCGCCGCCGAAGGCGCGGAAACCCTCGAGCTTCCCGCGGGTCTGGTTGCCCATGAGATACTGCATCGCGTGGAAGACGGGCGCCGCATGAGGCTTGACCGCGACCCGGTCCTCCGGCCTCAGCGCCGAGAAGTAGAGCGCCGTCATGATCGAGACCATCGAGGCCGACGACGCCTGGTGCCCGCCGACCTTGATCCCGTCCGGGTTCGGCCGGACATGGTTCGCATGGTGGATCATCCAGTGCGACAGCCACAGAAGCCGCTGCTCGATCGTCTTGAGGTGGGACATGGCGCGTCGTCTCCCGAAGTATCAGCCGTCCTTGTAGTAGTAGCTGTAGCCATTCAGCGCCGGAGCGCCACCCAGATGTGCGTAGAGCACGCGCGCGCCCCTGGGGAAGAAGCCCTTCCGCGCGAGGTCGATCATGCCCTGCATGGATTTGCCCTCGTAGACGGGGTCGGTGATCATGCCCTCGGTGCGGGCGGCCAGCCGGATCGCCGCGTTCGTCTCCTCCGAGGGGACGCCGTAGGCGGGGTAGGCGTAGTCGGGATTGATCACGATCTCGTCCTCGCGGATCGCGCGGCCGAGGCCGACGAGCTCGGCGGTGTCGTCGACGATGGAGCGGACCTGGGCGCGCGTCTGCTCCAGCGTGCCGGAGGCGTCGATGCCGATGACGCGGTCGGCGCGGTCCTGGGCGGCGAAGCCGACGATCATGCCGCCCTGGGTCGAGCCCGTGACGACGCAGACGATCACGTAGTCGAAGCGGAAGCCCAGCTCCGCCTCCTGCCGCGCCACCTCCTCGGCGAAGCCCACGTAGCCGAGCGCGCCGAACTTGTGGACCGAGGCGCCCGCCGGGATCGGGTAGGGCTTGCCGCCCGCGTCCTTCACCGACTGGATCGCGTCCTCCCAGCTCTTGCGGATGCCGATGTCGAAGCCGTCGTCGACGAGGCGCGAGTCGGCGCCCATGAGGCGGGTCATCAGGATGTTGCCCACGCGGTCGTAGACGGCGTCGTAGTGGGGAACCCACTTCTCCTGGATTACGACGCATTTCATGCCGATCTTGGCGGCGGTCGCGGCGACCATTCGGGTGTGGTTCGACTGCACGCCGCCGATGGAGACGAGCGTGTCGGCCCCCGAGGCGATGGCGTCGGGCACGATGTATTCGAGCTTGCGCAGCTTGTTGCCGCCCATGGCGAGGCCGGAATTGCAGTCGTCGCGCTTGGCCCAGATCTCGACACCCGCGCCGATGGCCTCCGACAGGCGGGGCAGGGGCTCGATGGGCGTGGGCCCGAAGGTGAGCGGGTAGCGGTCGAACTTCGCGAGCAGCGACATGGGCGGGCCTCCTTGAGCGGTGTCGATGAAAGACTAGCGGGAGGCGGGGGGAATGTGCTTTCAATCTTCGGCATCGTGGCGGAAGGTTGAGCTGTTAATGCGATTGAGGCAGACGCAGCCTTTCCGAGAATTCAATACAAAACGGAAGATCCTTCCATGACCGCCCTCGACCGAATCGACCGCGCGATCCTGCGCCACCTCCAGCGGGACGGGCGGCTCTCGAACGCCGACATCGCGCGCGCCGTGAACGTCAGCCCCGCGACCTGCCACCGGCGGATGCAGCGGCTGGTGGAGGAGGGGCACATCACGGGCACGCACGCGCGGATCGCGCCCGCCTCGGTCGGGCTCGGCACGCTGGTCATGGTGGGAGTGGTGCTCGACCGCTCGACGCCCGAGAGCTTCGCGGAGTTCGAGGCGGCGGTCGGCGGGCTGAAGGAGCTGCTCGACTGCCACCTCGTCGCGGGCGACTTCGACTATCTCCTGAAGATCCGCGTCCGCGACATGGGCGATTTCAACGCGCTCCATGGCCGGATGCTGATCGCGCTGCCGGGGGTGCGGCAGATCCGGACCTTCTTCGTCCTGAAGGAGGTGAAGGAGAACGCGCCGCTCCCGTTCTGAGCGGCGCGCGGGGGCTCACGCCGCGCGGACGTGCTCGGAGCGCAGCCCGTGCTCGGCGAGGACATCGGCATAGTCCGGGTCCTGCGCCGCGAGGTGCAGCGTCGCCGAGAGCATCCCCGCCTTCGAGCCGCAGTCGAAGCGCCGCCCGGAAAAACGGAAGCCCGCCATGCCGATCGTGCCCGCACCGCGCGCGATGGCGTCGGTCAGCTGGATCTCGCCGCCCGCGCCGGGCGTCTGCGTGGCGAGCGCCTCGAAGATCGCCGGGTCGAGGATGTAGCGGCCGACCACCGCCTCGGCCGACGGGGCGTCGGCGGGCTCGGGCTTTTCCACCATGCCGTCGGCGAGCAGGAGCGGTCCGTCGCGCCCGGTGACGGAGAGGATGCCGTACTTGCGCGTCTCCTCGCGCGGCACGGTCATGGTTGCGACGAGGTGGCCGCGGTCTCCGCGCGCATGGGCCGCGATCATCTCGGACAGCGCGCCGGGCCGGCCCAGGATCAGGTCGTCGGGGAGGATGACGGCGACGGGACCGGGCAGCACGTGGTCGCGGGCGCAGAGGACGGCGTGCCCGAGGCCGAGGGGCTCGTCCTGCATGACGAAGACGACGTCGTCCTCCACCGGGCAGAGCGCGGTCTCGGCCAGTTCCTCGGCCAGCGCCGCCTTGCCGCGGGCCTGCAGCTCGGCCCGGAGGTCGGCGTCGTCGAGAACGTGACGCTCGATCGCGGATTTCGAGGGGTGGCTTACGAAGACCATGCGCTCGACGCCCGCCTCGCGCGCCTCGTCGATGGCGTACTGGATGAGCGGCGTGTCGATGACCGGGAGGAGTTCTTTCGGCGTGGCCTTGGTCGCCGGAAGGAACCGGGTGCCGAGCCCTGCCACGGGAAAGATGGCGGTGCGAACCTGTGCGGTCATTCGAAACGTCCTCCTCTGATGTCGCTGCTGTGCGGCGAGACTATAGGGTTGCGGATGGAATAGTCAAAAAGCGACACAAGTGGGTCGCTTTTGTTCATATCGTGCCAGATTTTGCGGCGGCTGAGCCCGGCCTTCGGGCATATTGTGTGCGCCGAATCGTCCGAAACCGGCCTTTTCCGCCCGTCCGTGCGGATTTGTTGCGGTTGCAGCATTGACCTTTCGCGCCAGAAATGCATCTTTTGCGACATGACTGGCCTGTAAGCGACATACATCGTTCACCTCACCAGCCCCGCCGCCGCGCATCGGCCTAGCCGTCTTCCGCGCGGGACCAACAGCAGAGAGCGAACATGAAGCACGACGTCCCCCAGGACGGCCTTCGTCCGTCCCATGCCCGCCCCTTCGCCCGCGTCGCCGTGATCGGCGCGGGGTCGTGGGGCACGGCGCTGGCCGCGACGCTGGCGCGCTCGGGCGTGTCCACGCGGCTCTGGGGGCGTGACCCTCATGTCTGCACCTCCGTCAACTCCCGGTCCGAGAACCCCCGCCATCTGCCGGGGGTTCCGCTGCCGGAAAATCTTTTCGCGGTCCACGAGATGCGGGCCGCCCTCGACGGCGCGGAGGCGGTGCTCATCGTGGTTCCCTCGCGCTCGGTCCGCTCGGTCGCGCGGCAGGTGGCGGAGTTCGCCGCGCCCGGCGTGCCCGTCGCCGTCTGCGCCAAGGGGATCGAGGCGGAGACGGGCCTCCTGATGACGCAGGTGGCCGAGGAGGAGCTGAAGGGCCATCCCATCGGCTGCGTTTCGGGGCCGACCTTCGCGAAGGAGACCGCGCTCGGCCATCCGACGGCGGCGACGGTCGCCTTCCCCTTCGCCTATGCCGACCGCCTCCGCCCCGACGAGAGCCCGGCGGTGCGCATGGCCGTGTCGCTCTCGACCGAGAGCTTCCGGGCCTATGTCTCGGACGACCTCGTGGGCGTCGAGATTGGTGGCGCGGTCAAGAACGTCATCGCCATCGCCTGCGGGATGATGACCGGCGCGGGCTTCGCCGAGAACACGCGCGCCGCGATCATCACGCGCGGCCTCGACGAGATGAAGGCGCTGGCCGAGGCGCTGGGCGGCCGGCGCGAGACGGTCACGGGCCTTTCCGGCATCGGCGACCTGACGCTCACCTGCTCGAGCCCCACGTCGCGGAACATGTCGCTGGGAATGCAGCTCGGCGCGCGGGTGCCGCGGGCGGAGTGCTTCGACGGCGCGCCCGTGGTCGTCGAGGGCGAGGTGAACGCGAAATCCGTCACCGACCTCGCGCGCAGGCTCGGCGTCTCGATGCCGATCTGCGAGGCGGTGCGCGCCATCCTCCATGACGGCGCCGAGCTCGGCGCCACCTTCGCCCATCTCTGGGCCCGGCCGATCGAGGCCGAGCCGCGGGCGATGGATCTCTCCTTCAACCATCCGGCCTCCGACGCGGCGGTCCGGCAATTCGCAGAAAGGTTCGCATGACACAGAAAGATCAGGCTCACACACTTTCCGACAAGGCGCTCGTTCTCGCCACCGACCTCGACGGCACGTTCCTCGGCGGGTCCGAGGCGTCGCGCCAGAGGCTCTATTCCTGGATCGAGGGCAACCGCCATCAGGTCGGCCTGATCTTCGTGACCGGGCGCGACCCGGGCTACATCCGAAACCTGACGCGCAAGGACGGCGTGCCGCGCCCGGACTACGTGGTGGGCGACGTGGGCACGACCATCGCCTCGGTCGGAGCCGACCACATGCTCTCGCCCATCGCCGAGCTCGAGGCCGAGATCGCGGACAAGTGGGCGGAGGCGAACGGCCGCGTTCAGGCGGCGCTGCATTCGGTGCGGGGCCTCCGGCTCCAGTCCACCGGCTTCCGCTACCGCGTCAGCTACGACATGGACCCCGAGCAGTTCGATCCCCGCGCGCTCGACATCGTGGCGGGCCTCGGGCTCGACGCGCTGATCTCGGCCGACCGCTTCTTCGACGTGCTGCCGAAGGACGTGTCGAAGGGGCCCTCGCTCCTGCGGCTGCTCGCGCATCTGGGCGTGCCGAACGAGCGGACGCTGGTGGCCGGCGACACGCTCAACGACCTGTCGATGCTGTCGCTGGGGCTGCCCGCCGTGGCCGTCGCCAATTCCGAGCCCGCGCTTGTGGAGAAGCTGAAGGGGCAGGACCACGTCCACTTCGCCTCGGGCGAGGGGGCGGCCGGCATCGCCGAGGCGATCCTCGCCATGGACGTGCTGCGCCGGACCGCCGCCTGAGCGGCGCGTCCCGCATCCCCGGAACCGAAAAGGAGGAGCCCATGCCGTCCGATCTCGTGATCGTCTACCATCGCCAGCCCTACGAGGAAGTCGTCGAGGACGGGAAGACCGTCCTGAAGGAGAACGCGAGCCCCAACGGCATCGTGCCGACGCTCAAGAGCTTCTTCGGCTCGGTCGACCACGGGGCCTGGATCGCGTGGAAGCTGGCCGACGACCCCTCGAACCCCGATTTCGAGCGGGTGATCGAGATCGACGACGCCTACGGCACCTACTCGGTCTCGCGCCTGCCGCTCTCGGCCGAGCAGGTGCGGGAGTTCTACCACGTCACCTCGAAAGAGGCCTTCTGGCCGATCCTCCATTCCTTCAAGGAGCGCTACAACTACGACCCCGTGAACTGGCCCAATTTCCGCGAGGTGAACTGGGCCTTCGCCGAGGCCGCCGCGGCGGAGGCGGCGCCGGGCGCGCTGGTCTGGGTCCATGACTACAACCTCTGGCTCGTGCCGGGCTACCTGCGGAAGCTGCGCCCCGACGTCAGGATCGCCTTCTTCCACCACACGCCCTTCCCCTCGGCGGACATGTTCAACGTCCTGCCCTGGCGGAAGGAGATCGTGGAGAGCCTGCTGGCCTGCGACGACGTGGGCTTCCACATCCCGCGCTACGCGGCGAACTTCGTCTCGGTCGCGCGCAGCCTCTTCGACGTGGAGACGGTGGACCGCACGCAGGTGCCGGAGAAGTGGCTCGGCGAGGGGACGGCCCTGACCGAGCGGCTGGTGCCCTCGCGGCTCCGCTTCGGGGGGCGGGACGTGGCGATCAGCGTGACGCCCGTGGGCGTCGACGTGGGCTATATCGAGGAGCAGGCCCGTTCCGACGCGGCGCAGGCCAAGGCGCAGGCGATCCGGGCGGACCTCCGCGACACGCAACTCATCCTGTCGGTGGGGCGGACCGACTACACCAAGGGCGGGATCGAGCAGCTCACCAGTTTCGAGCGCGTGCTGGAGGCCAACCCCGATCTCATCGGGCGCGTGCGGCTGATGCACGTCTCGGTCCCGGCCAACCGCAACATGACCGCCTACGGGCGCATCCAGTCCGAGATCGAGCAGACCGCGGGCCGGATCAACGGCCGCTTCGGCACCTTCGACTGGCAGCCCATCGCCCTGATCTCGCGGGCGATTCCCTTCGTCGAGCTGGTCTCCTACTACCTGGCGGCCGACGTCGCCTGGATCACGCCGCTGGCCGACGGGATGAACCTCGTCTGCAAGGAGTTCGTGGCCTCGCGGGTGGACGGGGACGGGGTGCTCGTCCTCTCCGAATTCGCCGGAGCGGCGGTGGAGCTGGGCGAGGCGGTGACGACCAATCCCTTCTCCAACCGCTCGATGGACAGCGCGATCCTCACGGCGCTGGCCATGCCCGAGGAGGAGCGGCGGGGCCGCATCGCGGCGCTCAGGGCCGCGGTGGGCGAGACCGACGTGCGCCGCTGGGCGCCGGGCAGCCTGACGCTCGTGCGCCCGCAGGTCGCGCCCGCCGCCTGAGGCGGCCGGCCCGCGGCCGAATCCCCGTGACCGCCCCGTGCGGCCTTCCGGGCCGCCGTGGCTGGGCCCGAGGGCGGCCGGACAGCGGGCTGCCGCATTCTTTCCCATCCGTCGACAATATCCGGTCCGCGCCCGGGGATCGTTGCGACCGCGCCGTGGTCGGCGCGGGACGCGCCGACGCGCGCCCGCAAGGCCGATCTGGGCGCAAATCGCGCAGGCTCGGGGCCGGAGTTGGGACTGTTTCCCGTCCTTGTGGCGGAATTGGACGCGGGCCGGTCGGCGCGCGCCCCGCCGTCACCCCGTCGCCGCCGCAGGTTTGCCGCGCAAGCCGATGAATCCAATTGGGTTCGAGCACCTCTTGGACCCCGGATTGACGCCATTCTTTGGTCACTTTCTGAGCGCGAAAATGGACCATTCGGTGGCGTAGGTATTGGTTTGGCGCGTGCGAGGGCGCCGCATCGTGTGGGATAACCCGATACCAGTTTTGGACATGCAACGCACAGGGTCATATGGCGACGAATTGCCCCCGGGCGCACAGCTGTGCAGCGGGCAGTACACCGTCGAGCGGTATCTGAATTCGGGCGGATTCGGGGTCACGTACCTGGCGCGGGACGCGCTCGGGCGCAGCGTCGTCATAAAGGAATGCTTCCCCTCCGCCATGTGCTGCCGCGTGGACCACAAGGTGCGCCTGCGCTCGCGCGCCAACGAGGAGGAATTCGCCGCCATCCTCGAGCTCTTCGAGAAGGAGGCCCGCGCGCTCGCCGCGCTCCAGCATCCCTACATCGTGGGCGTTCACACCTACTTCCGCGACAACGGCACCGCCTACATGGCGATGGACTACGTCGCCGGGCAGACGCTGCTCGACATCATCGAGAACGAGCCCGACCGCCTCACGCCCGACACGGTGTCGGTGCTCCTCAAGCGCATCCTCGAGGCGCTGAGCTACATCCACGGCCACGACATCCTCCACCGGGACATCTCGCCCGACAACATCATCATCGACGGCGAGGACGTGCCCGTCCTGATCGACTTCGGCGCCGCCCGCGAGAGCGCGACGCGCGTGTCGCGCGTGCTGTCGAAGGTGCTGACGGTGAAGGACGGCTACAGCCCGCAGGAGTTCTACCTCGCGGGGTCGGACCAGGCCTATTCGAGCGACCTCTACGCGCTCGCCGCCACCTTCTACCACGTCGTCAGCCGCAAGGCCCCGCCCTCGAGCCATTCGCGCCTCGCCGCGACCGCGCGCGAGAAACGCGACCCGCTCGAGCCGCTGGGCGAGGTCGAGGGCTTCGACACGCATTTCATCGATGCGATCAACCGCTGCCTCAGCGTCTTCCCGCGCGACCGCCTCCAGAGCGCGGCCGCCTGGCGGGACATGATCGACCTCGAGCGCCGCCAGCGCGCGCTGATGCGGCAGGCCGAGGAGGACGAGGAACTCGAGGTCCGCGTCGCCGAGCTGGTGCGCGAATTCGAGCGCGAGTGGGAGGAGCGCGAGCGCCGCCAGCGCGAGGTGCTCGAGGCCCGCGAGCAGATGTCCGACGAGGAGCGCGCCGCGATCGAGGCCGAGGCCCGCGCCCGCGCCGAGGAGGAGGAGCGCGCCCGCGCCGAGGCCGCGGCCCAGGCGCAGCGCGAGGCCGAGGAGGTGCAGGCCGCCATCGCCGCCGAGCGCGCCGCGCAGGCCGCGCTGCGGGCCGCCCGCGAGGCCGAGGAGGCGCGCCGCTTCCACGAGGCGCTCGCCGCCGTGGCGCCGCGCGCGGTTCCCGGAGACGCCGAGATCGCCGCCCTCGAGGCCGGCGCCGCGCTGAAGCCCGCCCGGGGCGCCCCGGGCGGCGCGGTCGCCGCCGCTCCCGCCGTCCTGCCCCGCCGGGTGCAGGTGGCCCAGCCCGCCAACGGTGCCGGGACGCCCGCCGCGCGCAACGCGCCCGTGCGCCGCGCGCTCTTCGGCGGGCGGCGTGTCCTGACCGCCGACGGCAAGGGGGGCGAGACATGAAGCGCCTGCGCGATGTCGCCGTCCGGATGCGTCCCCGCCTGCCCGCCGGCGCCGGGGGCGGAGCGGGCGATCCCCCGTTCGAGCCGCCGGTCTCCCCGGCCACCGATCCCATGGAGACGAGAATGCCCATGCGCACCCCCTTCGTGCCCTCCTCCCGCGACCTCGCACAGGGCGCCAATCCCGCCCGCGGCGCCGAGGCGGGCGGGCGTCCGGTCTCGACGCCCCGCCGCCAGATCTGGGACCTCGAAGAGGGCGACGGCCCCGAGACCGCGCGGGCCGTGCCCTCGCGGCCGCTGCCGCCCGCTCCGCCCCGGCGCGCCGCGCCCCTGCCGCCCGCCGCCGCCGGCGACGACGGCGAGGACATGGCGAGCCGCGCACGCCGCGCGCTCGAGGCGGCCGAGCGGCAGATGGCCGCGCGCGGCATCCGCGAACCCGCCTTCGACGCGCCCCAGGACAGCGGCAAGACCCGCGTGCTGGGCTTCCACGCGCCCGACCTCGACATCGATCCGATCTCGGCCGTGGCGCACCGGACGCAGCCCGAGGTGCGCTTCCCCGCGGGCTGGCTCGTGGTCGTGGACGGCCCCGGCCGCGGCGCCTTCTTCGCCGTGACGACAAGCGTGTCCTCGATCGGGCGGGGCGCCGACCAGGCGATCAGCCTGAACTTCGGCGACGCCAGCATCTCGCGCCAGAGCCACGCCGCCATCGCCTACGACGCCGAGCAGAACCGCTTCTTCCTCGGCCATGGCAACAAGTCGAACATCGTGCGCCGCAACGGCATGCCGGTGCTGGCCACGGAGGAGCTGTTCGACGGCGACGTGATCCGCATCGGCAAGACGAGCCTGCGCTTCGTCGCGCTCTGCGGCGAGGGCTTCACCTGGGGCGATCTCGGGGCGGAGGACGGTGACGCGCATGAGTGAGACCGCCGCCATCCGCTACGACATCGCCTCGGCGCAGGCGATCGGCGGGCGCTCCCGGCAGGAGGACACGCTGGCCGTGTCCTGCCCCGAGGGCGGCGACTTCGGCTTCGCTGTCGTCTCGGACGGCATGGGCGGGCACGCGGCGGGCGACCTCGCGAGCCGGATCATCGTGGCCGAGGTCTTCGCCGAGCTGATCCTGCGCAGCCGCGCCCCCTTCGAGACCGCGCGCGACCTCGCCGAAGTGCTGCACGACGCCGTCGAGACCGCCAACGCGAGCCTCCGCGCCCAGATCGACGCCTGCCCCGAGCAGACCGGCATGGGCGGCACCGTCGTCGCGACGGCGCTGGTCGAGGGCGGGCTGCAATGGGCCTCGGTGGGCGACTCGCTCCTCTACCTGCTGCGCGACGGGCGGCTCGAGCGGCTGAACGACGATCATTCGATGGCGCCGCAGATCGACCTCATGGCCGCGCGCGGCCTGATCGACGCCGAGGCCGCCCGCACCCATCCGCAGCGCAACTGCCTGATCTCGGCGCTGACCGGGCAGGTCATTCCCGAGGTGGATTGCCCCGCGCGGCGCATCGAGCTCGCGCATGGCGACATCGTGCTGATCGCGAGCGACGGGATTCAGACCCTCGCCGAGGAGGTCATCGTCGAAACCCTGGCCGCGATGGCCGGCGAGCCCAGCCGCGAGATCGCCGCGGCGCTTCTCGACGCGGTGGCCGGGCGGCAGGTGCCCGAGCAGGACAACACCTCGCTCGTCGTCATCAAGGTGCATCGCCCCGAGGCGGACGTGCGGACCCTGCCGGTCGCGCGCGGCTCGCTCTGGAACTCCCTCGCCGGTGCGCTGCGCCGTCCCGCCATCCCCGCCGAAGCGGCGGCCAAGACGCGGAACTGAGCCATGCGCGATGCGGTCCACGACACACGGACGACCCTGACGCGGCTCGAGGCGCTGCTGGCCTCGGGCGTGCTGACGCAGGCCGAGGCGGTGAGCTGCGCGGCGCTGGCGGACGCGCTGCGCCGGCCCGCGCGGGTCGCCGTGCTGGGCCAGTCCGCGGCGGACGTGACCGGCATCCTGCGCTCGATGCTGGGCGAGAGCGTCGTGACGCTGGTGCCCGGCGGCCCGGCGGTGGAGCTCCATCTCGGCGACCAGCCGCGGCACGTCGCGACCTTCGAGGACGGCAGCTCGCTCAGCCAGGAGGGCTATCCGGCCGCGGACCTCATGCGCTACGGGCCGCTCCTGCTCGAGATCGAGGCGCCGAACCCGGTGCTGGAGACCATGTCCTTCCTCGCCGTCGAGCTCGGCGCCGAGCCCGAGGACTGCGCCGCCGCCCTCGGCTGGGCGGCGAAGCGGTCGGAGATCGCGATCTTCTGCGCCGATGCCTTCACCGGGGAAGAGGCGGCGATCTGGTCGGCCGCGCCCGACCGTCTGAAGAACCATTGCTACCTCGTCGTGACCGGCGGGCGCGAGGCGGCCTCGCTGGCCTCGGCGCAGGCGCGCGGCCATTTCGACGCGGTGATCCACGCCCCCGTGCCCTCCGAGGCGATGGCGCCCCTCGGCGCGCTGAAGCATCGGCTCGCCGCCGACATCGACGCCGCGCGCGCCGAGGACATCGACGCGGCCGAGCTGTTCCTCCACCGCTTCCGCCGCCCGGCCGGCGAGGAGCGGCAGCCGGAAACCGTCGAGCCCGAGGCCTGGCCCGAACCGCTCGCCCGCGAACGTCCCGCGACGCAGGCGGCTGCGCCCGTAAGCAGGCCCGTGAGCCGTCCCACGCAACCCGCCGCCGCGCCGGCGGAGGCCGTGCCCGAGCCGCGGGCCGCACGCGCGGCCGGCGCTCCGAGAACCGCGAAGCCCGCCCCGAAGCCGGAGCCCGCCGAGGCGCCTGACCTTGCCGGCGCGATCTCGCCCGACGACCCGGCCCGAGCCGCCGCGCGGGCGCTGGTCTCCGGGCCGATCCTGCATCTCAAGCGCCGCTCCCGCGCGCTGGCCGAGATGCTGGAATGGCGCGAGGAGGACGAGGAGTGGTGCGTCGAGGTGCTCGAGCATTGCTGCGAGACGGCCGAGGCGCTGCGCGAGCTGGTGGCGTCCTGGCCCGAGGACGATCCGCTCGCCGCGCGGCTGCGCGAGGCGATCGACCAGGCCTGCGACACCGTCGTGCTGTTGCAGGTCGAGCGTGGGCCGGAACAGGCCGAGGACGCCGCCCGCGTCCTGTTCCAGTTGAGGACCGATTTCGAGCAGGCGTTGGCTGCATGAACATAAGCAGCCCCATCGAGGAAGCAGACGACATGAAGCAGGACCGAAGCCTCGCCGCCACGGCCGCCCAAGCGCCGGTCACGGACCACCTGATGGCCTCCGCCTACAGGGGGCTCGCGCCGCTCGTGCGGGACCTGCGGAGCGTCGACGAGGCGCTGGAGAACCTTCTGCGCGTGGGCGACGCCGATGCCGAGCCCGCCATCCGCGACCTCCGCCGCCGCCTGCGCGCCTTCGAGCCGAGCGTGACGATGATCGGGCAGGTGAAGGCGGGCAAGACCTCGCTCGTCAACGCGATGGTGGGCCGTCCCGGCCTTCTGCCCGCCGACATCAACCCCTGGACCTCGGTGATCACCTCGCTGCACGTCTCGCCCCGCATCCGCGAGAGCGCGCAGCACGCGAAGTTCCGCTTCTTCAGCGAGGAGGAGTGGTCGAACCTCCTGCACCGCGGCGGCCGCGTGGGCGAGCTCGCGCGGCGCGCGGGCGCCGAGAACGAACTCGAGACCGTGCGCGCCCAGCTCGAGGCGATGCGCGAGAAGTCGCGCCAGCGGCTCGGCAAGAGCTTCGAGCTGCTGCTCGGGCAGGAGCACGACTACGGCTATGTCGATGCCGAACTCGTCGAGCGCTACGTCTGCCTCGGCGACGAGGTGGACCACGGCCACGAGCCCGACCACGGGCAGGGCCGCTTCGCCGACATCACCAAGTCCGCCGACCTCTTCCTCGCGCAGCGCGGCCTCGTCTGGCCGCTCTGCGTGCGCGACACGCCCGGCGTGAACGACACCTTCCTCGTGCGCGAGCAGATCACCGTGAACGCGATCCGCTCGAGCCGGGTCTGCGTCGTGGTCCTCTCGGCGCACCAGGCGCTGTCGACGGTGGACATGGCGCTGATCCGGATGATCGCGAACATCCGCGCCCGCGACGTCATCATCTTCGTGAACCGCATCGACGAACTGGCCGATCCCGCGCGCGAGATCCCCGAGATCCGCGAGAGCATCCGCGCGACGCTGAAGGCGCAGAACGGGCCGGTGGACGCCGCGATCCTCTTCGGCAGCGCGCATTGGGCGACCAAGGCGCTGGCGGGCGAGATGCACACGCTGGGCAAGGCGAGCTCCGACGCGCTGGTGAACCTCGCCGAGCACGAGGCGCGCCAGGGCCTGATCGAGGCCAACGCGGAGGAGACGATCTGGGCGCTCTCGGGGCTGCCCGCGCTCGGCCGCGCGATCTCGGAGCGCATCCTCGATGGCGAGGGGCGCGACATGGTCGAGCACCTCGCCCGCGCCGCGCGCAACATCGCGGGCGGTCTCGTGGCCTCGCGCAGCCTCGCCGCCGAGCGGATGGCGGGCGCCGAGACGCGGACCGTGGCCAAGGACAGGCTCGCCGACGCGATCGCCGCGATCGCGCAGGACGCCGAGGCGGAACTGACGGGGCAACTGGACCACCTCCTCGCCAGTCTCGACGCGCGGCTCGACAGCTCGCGCCGGACCTTCCTCCAGCGCGCCACCGCGTCGCTCGTGAAGCATCTGGAGGACAAGGGCGAGGGGCAGGTCTGGACCTACGATCCGACGGGCCTGCGGGTGCTCTTGCGCTCGGGCTACCAGGTCTTCTCGGCCAAGGCGACGAAGGCCAGCACCGAGGTCTACGGCCGCACCGCGACGGCGCTCGAGGCGCTGTTCCGCGGCACTTTCGAGCTGCCGGGGGGCGTCTTCACGCTCGAGGCGCCGCCGGTCCCGGACACGCCCGCGCCGGTGACGCTGGGCCAGACCATCGCCCTCGACATCAAGGGCAACTGGTGGACGCGCTGGTGGCGCCGCCGCCGCAGCTACGCCGCCTTCGCCGAGGAGTTCTCGGGGATGATCGACGCCGAGATCGCGCCGATGATCGCGGCGCTGCGCGACGACCACGCCCGCGTCTTCCGAACCGCGGCCGTGGACGAGCTGCGCCGCTTCGTGGCGGGCCAGCGCATCACGCTGATGGCGATGGCGGGACAGACCCAGGAACGCCTCGACGAACTGCGCGGCAAGATGGCGAAGGACGCCGAGCTGCGCGAGACCTCTCTCGCCCGGGCGCAGGAGCTCCTGTCCGGGCTGGCAAGAACCGAGCAGAAGGAACCTGAACGACATGACGCCTGACGCGATGCGACACGAAGACCCCGCGCGCCGCCCGCGCATCGCCATCCTCGGCGAGTTCTCCTCGGGCAAGAGCACGCTGGCCAACGTCCTTCTCGGCCGCGGCGCCTCGCCCGTGCGGGTGACGGCGACGCAGTATCCGCCGATCTGGTACCGCCACGGCGAGGACGACCCGGTCGTGGTCGGCACCGACGGCAGCCGCACCGAGATCGAGCCCGCCGAGCTCGCCTCGGTCGCGCTGGAGGGCACCGAGCACGTCGAGGTCCACGTTCCCGCGCCGATCCTCGCGCGGGCCGAGATCATCGACATGCCGGGCAGTTCCGACCCCAACATGTCCGCCGACATCTGGAACGCGGTCCTGCCGCTGGCGGACGCCGTCATCTGGTGCACGCCCGCGACGCAGGCCTGGCGGCAGTCCGAGGCCGCGATCTGGGACGGCGTCGATCCGGCCGTGCGGGCGCGCAGCGTCCTCCTGGTGACGCGGATCGACAAGGTGGTGTCCGAGCACGACCGCGCGCGGCTGATGAAGCGGATGCGGCGCGAGACGCAGGGCCTCTTCCGCGACATCTTCGCGGTCGACCTGCGCGAGGTCGACGACCTCGCCGGCCCCGAGGGGCAGGACC
>NZ_JBQLZP010000347.1:0-11791 GCF_052168335.1 Roseicyclus sp.
CGATCATGGCATCCTCGACCACCTCGCGCGCGCAGCCACGCCCCCGGAGGAGCGCCGCCACCTCGCGCAGGATGCCGGGCACGGCGGCGCCCCCGGTGAGGAAGTCCAGCGTCGCCTCGCAGGTCTCGGACGGATCCGGACGCATGGTCACGGGCTTCAGGCGCTTTGCGGTTCCCCCGGCCCGGCCAGGAAGGACGCCGCGTCGGGATAGATCGGGAAAACCCTGTCCATGTGGGTGAGGCGCAGCACCTTCTCCACGCTCGGGTGGAGGGCGGACAGCGCCAGCGTCCGATACGGCCCCAACATCTTGCGCGCGGCGACGAGCGCGCCGAGGCCGCTCGAGTCGATGAACTCCACCTCCGCGAGATCGAGGAGGACGTCGTCGGGGCCACCCTCCGTCGCCTCTCCGAACAGGTCCTTGAAGCGGATCGAGACGGCGGCGTCGATACGGGCGGCGTGAACCTGAACGGCGGCCTTTCCCTCCGACACCAGGCAGGTCAAGTTCATCGGGTGCATCTCCGCCTTGTGGTCTGCTATGGCTCTAGGCGGAAATGGTTGCCAATTCGTGGAGGCCGCAGGGCCGGAGGAGGAGCGCATGGAGCATGTCGTCATCGCCGGGGGCGCGCGGACGCCGATGGGCGGGTTCCAGGGCGATCTCGCGCCGCTGACCGCGGCCGAGCTCGGCGGGGCGGCCATCGCCGCGGCCCTCGACCGGGCCGGGATGGACCGCGCGGGCGTCGACGAGGTCCTGATGGGCTGCGTCCTGCCGGCGGGCCAGGGTCAGGCGCCGGCGCGGCAGGCGGGGTTCCTTGCCGGTCTGGGCGAGGAGGTGCCTGCGACCACCCTCAACAAGATGTGCGGCTCGGGCATGAAGGCCGCGATGTTCGCCTGGGACCGCCTCGCGCTGGGCCAGGCGGACGTGATCGTGGCCGGCGGCATGGAGAGCATGACGAACGCGCCCTACCTCCTGCCGCAGATGCGCGGCGGCGCGCGGATCGGCCACCAGACGGCGCAGGACCACATGTTCCTCGACGGGCTGGAGGACGCCTACGACAAGGGCCGCCTGATGGGCACCTTCGCCGAGGATTGCGCCGAGGCCTTCCAGTTCACCCGCGAGGCGCAGGACGCCTACGCGCTCGGCTCGCTGACCAACGCGCTCGCCGCGATCGAGGGCGGCGCCTTCGCGGCGGAGGTCGCGCCGGTGACGGTGAAGTCCCGCAAGGGCGAGGCGCGGATCGACGTGGACGAGCAACCGGGCAAGGCGCGGCCCGAGAAGATCCCGCAGCTCAAGCCCGCCTTCCGCCCCGGCGGCACGGTGACGGCGGCGAATTCGTCGTCGATCTCGGACGGGGCCGCGGCCCTCGTCCTCGCCCGCGCTGCGGCGGCGGAGGCGAAGGGTCTGCCCGTGCGCGCGCGCATCCTCGGCCATGCCTCCCACGCGCAGGCCCCCGCGCAGTTTCCGACCGCGCCGGTTCCGGCGGCCAGGAAGCTTCTCGAGCGGATCGGCTGGAGTGTCGCGGACGTGGACCTCTGGGAGGTGAACGAGGCCTTCGCGGTCGTGCCGATGGCCTTCATGCGCGAGATGGGCGTGCCGCGCGAGACGATGAACGTGAACGGCGGGGCCTGCGCGCTGGGCCATCCGATCGGGGCGTCGGGCGCGCGGATCATGGTGACGCTGCTCCACGCGCTCGAGGCGCGCGGGCTCAAGCGCGGCGTCGCGGCCATCTGCATCGGCGGCGGCGAGGGCACCGCCATCGCCATCGAGCGGGCCTGAGCCGTCAGCCCCCCAGCGCCGCGACCTCGGCCTCCAGCGTCCCGGGCGCCCAGCTTCCGGCGGCGTGACCCTCGCGCGCCAGCCGCGCGCCGATCTGCGCGAGTGCCGCGTTGACCGGCACCGGAACGTCGTGGAGCCGACCCAGAAGCGCGATCTCCCCGTTGAGGTAGTCGGTCTCGAGCCGCGCCGCCCCGCGCAGCAGGCTCTGGCTCGTCGATCCGCCGCGCCGGGCGACGCCCTCGAGCGCGTCGTGGTGGCGGAGGAGATGCTCGCGCCTCGGGTCCTCCGCATCGACCGCCTCCCAGGCGATCCCGGCGGCCGCGTAGACGGCCAGCGCCTCGCGCCGGACGGCCTCCGACAGTGGCCCCTTCATCGCCGCGCGCCCCGCCGCCGCCTGGATCACGTTCTGGAGGTTGAGGAGGAGCTTGCCGTGCTTGCTCGCCATCACCTCCTCGTGCGGGAAGGCGGCGATGCCGGCGGCGTCCAGAAGCGCGCAGATCGCCCGATCGTGGGCATCCGTCCCGCGCGGGTACCGGCCGATGTCGAAGATGCCGAGCTTCGGTTCGGTGAAGACCGCGACCTCGCCGGGGTCGAGGTAGTGCGCGGGCATCATCACCGTGACGCCGTGGACGTTGGGGAAGAACCGCAGCGCCGCGCGTTCGTTCTCGACGCCGTTCTGCGCGCAGAAGACGGGATGTTCCATGACGCCCGCGTCGCGCAGGGCCTCGAGCGCCAGGACCGTGTCCTGCGACTTCATGGCGAGGAGGATCGCGTCGTCCTCGCGCCAGTCGACCTCTCCGGGGTGGGCCACGACGGGGACGGGCAGCGTCTCGTCGATGCCGGGCGCGCGGAGGCGAAGCCCGTGCTCGCGCACCGCGTCCAGCATCGCGCCACGGGCGATACCCACGACCTCCGCGCCGCTCCGGTGCAGCGCGGCGGCGACGACGCCGCCGACCGCTCCCATTCCGTGGACGATGACCCGCATGGTTGCCTCTCCCCGCAATCGTCTCCCGGGCTACCCGAGGCCGCTGCGCGCCGCCAGTGCCCGGACACGGAAAAGGCCGCCCCGGAGTTTCTCCGGGACGGCCTTCTTCGGGTGTGTCGCGATCAGGCCTCGATGACGTGGGTGCCCTCGAGCCGCGAAATCGCGCTTTCGTCGATCTCCTGCATCGCCTCGAGGTCGGCCTCGGTGCGGTTCTCGAGCATCAGGCCGTCGCCCGTGCCGTTCATCGAGAAGTCGCTGAGCGGCAGGGCCACGGTATGCTCGCCCAGGCCGAGGAAGCCGCCGATCCCGATGACCGCCATGTACTGGCCGCCCTCCTGGAAGATGTAGTCGATCTCGCCCACATCCGCGCCATCGGCCGCGACGACCTTAAGGCCGAGGATCTCGTCGACGGTCATGCCGCTGAAGGGGGACGTCCCGCCTCCGGCCGCTGCGCCGCCAGTGTCGGCCTGAGCCATCTCGGTGTCGCCCTCGGCGGCCATGGCATCGTCCTCGGCCATCTCGGTGTCGCCCTCGGCGGCCATGGCATCGTCCTGCGCCATCTCGGTGTCACCCTCGGCGGCCATGGCATCGTCCTCGGCCATCTCGGTATCGCCCTCGGCGGCCGTGGCATCGTCCTGCGCCATCTCGGTGTCGCCTTCCTCCACGGCGGAGGGATCGGTCGTGATGACGGTGACGTCCTCGGCGGTGTCCTCGATCACGGTCGTGTCGAGTTCCTCGGTCTCGGCCGTTTCGGTCTCACTGCCCTCGGTCATGGTCCCGTCGCCCGAGCCCATCGTGTCGGCGAGCTGCGTGTCCGGCCCGAATTCCATCTCGCCCGCGGGCTCGAAGGCGGCCATCTGCTGCATCTCCTCGAGGCTGCGGTCGACGGTCAGGGCCTGCCCGTCCTCGGACATGCTGAACGAATCGAGCGGCAGGGCGATCGTCTTGTCCTCGAGGCTGACGAGGATCTGCGCGCCGTCCGGGCCCTCGATGACGGCCTGGACCTGTCCGGCCTCGGTGCCGTCCGAGGTCAACACGGCTAGGTCGAGGAATTCGCCGACCGAGTAGCCGCCGAGGTCCTGCTGGGCCGTCGCCTGCGCGTCGGTGCCCGTGTCCTGGGCCGCCACCGGAGCGGCAAGTACCGCCGCGAGGGCGGTGGTGAGCATCATGTTCCTGGGGGTCATCGTCTTTGCCTTTCTGCGGTTGTGGATCGGAAGGGACCGCCCGGCGCGCATCGCCGGGCGGCGCCGTCCATGGGTCAGTTCTGCTGGCTCTGGTCGCTGAGACGCACGTTGCCGCCGAGGTCCTGCGCTCGGCCCTCGTAGGCTTGCATCCGCGCGATGTCCTGCCGCGTCATCTCGGCGACGTAGATCTGGCCGCCGTCGACGCGCAGCCGGTCGGCCAAGATGGCCACCATGTGCTCGTCCGCCTCGACCATGTCGCTCGCGTCGACGACGACGGCGATGCGGTCTTCCTCAGTGATCACGACGCGCTCGATCGAACCGACGGTGTTCTCGTTCTCCGTCACGATCTCGAGGCCGATCAGCCCCGTGGGCGTCATGTTCGCGAGGTTGGCGTCGATGTCCTGCTGCTGGCCCTGCCGGACGTTGACCTGCGCGTCGGCCTGCTCGATCTCGACATCGGCGCTTTCGGCGGGCTCGACGTTCACCTGCGGGTCGCCCTGGCTCACCTCGATGTCGGCGTCGCCGGACTGCTCGAGCTCGACATCGGCCTCGGCGCGTTCGAGTTCCACCTCGGCGCCCTCGGCCTGGTCGATGCGCACGTCGGGCTCGGCCGAGGTCACTTCGATGTTGGGCTGGCCCTGCTCGATGCGCACCTCGGGCTCGGGCCGGACGAAGCGGACCCCGGGCTCGGGCATCTCGACGTCGACCATGGGCTCGCCGGTCTCGACGTTGACGCCGGGCTCGGGCATGCGGATGGTCACGACGGGCTCGGGGATGCGCACGGTGACGGTCGGCTGCGCCTGCTCGACGGTGATGATCGGCGCCTGCTGCTCGACCCGCACGGTCGGCTCGGGCACCTGCACGACCACTTCGGGCGCGCCCTGTTCCACGGTGACCTCGGGGGTGCGCTGCTCGACCGTCACTTGCGGATCGGGGACCTCGACGTCGACATCGGCATCCTCCTGCTCGATGATGAGCCGGCCCCCGCCGATCGCCATGCCGTCCTCGGCCTGGTCCTGGTTGTCGGTCTGCGCAGCCGCGGGCAGGGTTAGCGCCGCCGTCAGAGCGGTTGTCGTCAGGAAATCCTTGAAAGTCATCTGCGTCCTCCAACTCTCTGCCGGATCACGTTCCGGCGTGCCGGGGCAAAACGCCCCTTGACGCCATGGTGTTCCCGCACGAGTCTGGAAAACCCATACAAGACAGTGGGTTAAGGGGCTCTCTGATTCCGGGTCAACGCGGCGACCTCGGCGGGGGTTCCCGCCTGTCCGCGGTCGGCGCAAACGAAAGGGCCGCCGCGGATCACGCGACGGCCCATGCCTCTCCGGGATTCCGGAGCGGTCCTGCGTCAGTAGCGGTAATGCTCGGGCTTGAACGGCCCCTCGGGCGCGACGCCGATATAATCCGCCTGCTCCTTCGAGAGCGGCGTCAGCTTCACGCCGATCTTGGCGAGGTGCAGGCGCGCCACCTTCTCGTCGAGCCGCTTGGGCAGGACGTAGACCTTGTTCTCGTAGGCGTCGCCGCGCGTCCAGAGTTCGATCTGCGCCAGAACCTGGTTGGTGAAGGACGCCGACATCACGAAGGACGGATGCCCGGTCGCGTTGCCGAGGTTCAGGAGACGCCCCTCGGACAGGAGGATGATCCGGTTGCCCGCGGGCATCTCGATCATGTCCACCTGGTCCTTGATGTTCGTCCACTTGTGATTGCGCAGCGCCGCGACCTGGATCTCGTTGTCGAAGTGGCCGATGTTGCCGACGATCGCCATGTCCTTCATCGCGCGCATGTGCTCGATGCGGATGACGTCGCGGTTGCCGGTCGTGGTGATGAAGATGTCGGCGCTGTCGACAACGTCCTCGAGCAGGACGACCTCGAAGCCGTCCATCGCCGCCTGGAGCGCGCAGATCGGATCGGCCTCCGTCACCTTCACGCGGGCGCCGGCGCCGCGCAGCGACGCGGCCGAGCCCTTGCCCACGTCGCCGTAGCCGCAGACGACGGCGACCTTGCCGGCCATCATCGTGTCGGTCGCGCGGCGGATGCCGTCCACGAGCGATTCCTTGCAGCCGTACTTGTTGTCGAACTTCGACTTGGTGACGCTGTCGTTCACGTTGATCGCAGGGAAGGGCAGGTGCCCCTTCTCCATCATCTGGTAGAGGCGGTGAACGCCGGTCGTCGTCTCCTCGGTCACGCCCTGGATCATGTGGCGCTGCTTCACGAACCAGCCCGGCGAGGCGGCCATGCGCTTGCGGATCTGCGCGAAGAGCGCCTCCTCCTCCTCGGATGTCGGCACGGCGATGAGGTCCTTCTCGCCTTCCTCGACGCGGGCGCCCATCAGCACGTAGAGCGTCGCGTCGCCGCCGTCGTCGAGGATCATGTTCGCGCCGCCTTCCTCGAAGTGGAAGATCCGGTCGCAATAATCCCAGTATTCCTCGAGCGTCTCGCCCTTCTTGGCGAAGACCGGGATGCCCTTCGCGGCGATGGCGGCGGCGGCATGGTCCTGCGTCGAGAAGATGTTGCACGAGGCCCAGCGGACATCGGCGCCCAGCTCGGCCAGCGTCTCGATCAGCGCGGCGGTCTGGATCGTCATGTGCAGCGAGCCCGCGACGCGCGCGCCCTTGAGCGGCTTGGCTGCGCCGAACTCCTCGCGGAGCGCCATCAGGCCCGGCATCTCGGTCTCGGCGATGTCCAGTTCCTTGCGGCCGTACTCGGCGAGAGAAATGTCCTTGACGATGTAATCGGTCACGAGGGGGTTCCTTGGCTTGTTGAACGGATCAATGCGGTTGGCGGTGCAGATAGCACTCGTGCTGCGTGGCGGCAATTCCTGCGCGGCCTTGATCCATGTCACGTTTGATACAACTCCGACGTGCATACTGTCCGAAGGTCGCAACTCAGGAGTTTTTCCGATGGCCCTGCCCAAGACCATGAAGGCCGCCGTCGTTCCCGCGCTGGGCGCGCCGCTCGAGATCCGGGAGGTTCCGGTTCCCGCGATCGGGACGGGGCAGGTGCTGATGCGCGTCCGCGCCTCGGGCGTTTGCCACACCGATCTGCACGCCGCCGAGGGCGATTGGCCGGTGAAGCCCGCCGCCCCCTTCATTCCCGGCCACGAGGGCGTGGGGGAGGTGGCCGCCGTCGGCCCCGGCGTCACCTTCCTCAAGGAGGGCGACCGCATCGGCGCGCCCTGGCTGCACACCGCCTGCGGCCGCTGCGAGCATTGCGTCGGCGGGTGGGAGACGCTGTGCGAGAGCCAGCAGATGACCGGATACACCGTGAACGGCGGCTATGCCGAATACGTCGCCTGCGACGCCAATTACGTGGGTCTCCTGCCCGACGGGCTCGACTTCGGGCCGGCCGCGCCCGTTCTCTGCGCGGGCGTCACCGTCTACAAGGGTCTCAAGGAGCTCGAGGCCAAGCCCGGCGACTGGATCGCGGTCTCCGGCATCGGGGGTCTCGGGCACATGGCGGTGCAATACGCGAAGGCGATGGGTTTTCACGTGGTGGCGGTCGACGTCCACGAGGACAAGCTCCGCCTCGCGCGGGACCTCGGCGCCGACCTGACCTTCAACGCGGTCGACCAGGATCCGGTGGGCGAGCTTCAGGCGCAGATGGGCGGCGTGCGCGGCGTGCTCGTCACCGCGGTCTCCAACAGCGCCTTCTCGCAGGCCGTGGGGATGCTCCGCCGGGGCGGGTTCATGTCGCTCGTCGGCCTGCCGCCGGGCGACTTCCCGCTGCCGATCTTCGAGATCGTGCTCAAGCGCATCACGGTGCGCGGCTCGATCGTGGGCACGCGCAACGACCTGCGGGAGGCGCTGGCCTTCGCCGGAGAGGGCAAGGTCGCCTCGCACTTCGCCTGGGACCGGCTGGAGAACATCAACGCGATCTTCGACCGGATGAAGGCGGGCGCCATCGACGGACGGATCGTGCTGGAGATCTGAGAGGTGAGCCGGGATGCCCTGCGGCCGCCCGGCCCGGTGTCACGCGACAGGGCTCACTTGCCCTTGCCGCCGCCCTTCGCGGGGGCGGGCTTGCCGCCGCCGGTGGGCTTGGCGGTGTTCACGGTCTTCGACGGCGGGGTCTTGCCGCCTGCGGACTTGTCGGCCATCTCGTCCTCCCTGGCTCATGGCATCGGCAGGCCGAGGCTACAGTGCCCGCACGCGCCGTAGCCAGCGTTTTCCCGCGCTGGCCGGGTGAGGTTTTCCTGCCTTCCGGGCCCTCCGCGGGGCTGGTCCCCCGGTTCGCGGATGCTACAAGCACGGACGGTGCCATCCGACGGAGCCGCCCATGCCGAAGTCCCCGCCCCGCGCCTGGCAGCGGATGCTGTCCGGCCGCCGCCTCGACCTGCTCGACCCGACGCCCGTGGACATCGAGATCGAGGACATCGCCCACGGCCTCGCCTTCGTGGCGCGCTGGAACGGGCAGACGCGCGGCGACTACCCCTATTCCGTGGCCGAGCACTCGCTGCTGGTGGAGGAGATCCAGGCGCGGATGCAGCCCGCGACGCCGGTGAAATGGCGTCTCGCCGCGCTGCTCCACGACGCGCCGGAATACGTGATCGGCGACATGATCTCGCCGGTGAAGGCCGCCGTCGGCCCCGGCTACGGCGAGCTCGACGCGCGGCTCTCGGCGGCGATCCACCTGCGCTTCGGGTTGCCCGCCGTCCTGCCCGCGCCGGTCAAGCAGGCGATCAAGCGGGCCGACCGCGTCTCGGCCTGGCTCGAGGCGGTGCAACTCGCCGGGTTCCTGGAGGCGGAGGCGGACCGCTTCTTCGGCCGTCCCGAGCCCGCGCTGATCGCGGGGCTCGTCCTGCGGCTCCGTCCGCCCGCCGAGGTGCGCGCCGACTTCACCGCGCGTCACGCGACCCTGATGGAGGCCCTGTGATCCGCGTCCGGCCCGCCCATCCGCTCGACGCGCGGGACATGGCGGCGATCCTGTCCGAGATCATCGCCATCGGCGGCACGACCGCGCTGACCGGAAAGGTCGAGGCCGACGACATCCTCGCCTGGATGCGGAGGGCGCCCGAGACCTCGGCCTGGCATGTCGCCGAGACGCCCGAGGGCGAGATCGTGGGCTTCCAGTGGATCGAACGGCACGACGCGCTGCCGCCCGAGGCGGCCGACATCTCCACCTTCGCCAGGCCGGGGCGGCAGGGCCTCGGAATCGGCTCGAAGCTCTTCGACGCGACCAGGGCCGCGGCGAAGGCGCTCGGCTACCGCTGGATCAACGCCAATATCCGCGCCGACAATGCGGGCGGGCTGATCTACTACCAGTCCCGCGGCTTCGAGGAGTATGGCAGGATCGAGCGCCACAGGCTTGCGGACGGACAGATCGTCGACAAGGTCCTGAAGCGCTACGACCTGCGCTGAGAGACGCAACTCCAGCTTACAGCCTGCCGACATCGCGGAAGGCCCGGCGGTCGCGGGCGCGCTCGGCCTCGCGCGCCTGCGGGCAGCGGTCGCGTGGCGCCTCGGGCGTGCGCCAGTGGTCGGGCGCGCCCCAGACATCGCGCATGGTTGCGACGTTCATCATGCTTGCGAAGACGTTCAGCATCGGGACCTCCTGCGGTTTGCGTTGCCCCTCGACCCTAGCCGCCTTGCGCCGCGATCCCGAGTCAGCAATAGATGACATATGTAAGTGAGGCTTTCACATGGACTGGCGTGGCATCCCTTCCCTCTCGGCGCTGCGGGCTTTCGAGGCGGCGGCGCGCTGCGGCTCCTACTCGGCGGCGGCGCGCGAGTTGAACGTGACCCACGCCGCCATCGCCCAGCACGTCCGCGCGCTGGAGGCCGAGCTCGGCACACCGCTGATGGAGCGTCAGGGCCGCGGCGTCGTGGCGGTGGGCGCCGGGCGGCAGCTCGCCCGCGACCTCGCGGCGGGCTTCGCCGAGATCGCCGCCGGCATCCGCGCCGCCCGCGCCCCGCGCGAGGAAGGGCCGATCTCGCTCACCACGACGCAGAGCTTCGCGGAGAACTGGCTGATGCCGCGGATCGCCTCGTTCTGGGCCGCCCATCCGGGCGTCGGCGTCTCGATCACCGCGGACAACACCGTGGTGGACCTGCGCCGGAGCCCGCATCACCTCGCCATCCGCTACGGGCGCGGCGGCTGGCCGGGGCTGGAGGAGGAGCGGCTGACCGAGGCGCGCAGCGTCATCGTCGGCACGCCGGAGCTGGTCGCGCGCCTGGGCGGGCGGGGCGCGGACACGCCCGAGGGGCGCCGCGCGCTGACGGCGATGCCCTGGCTCGCCGATGCCGATGACGGTGAGTTCTTCGCCTGGCTCCGCGACCAGGGGGCGGAGCCCGACGCGCTGCGCGTCGCGGACCTCGCGACCAACGCGATGACGCTCGCCGCCTGCCGGGCGGGCGCGGGCCTGTCGGTGCAGCCCTACGCGGTGGTGGAGGGCGATCTCGCCGCCGGGCGGCTGGCCGAGGTGCCCGCGCGGGGCGAGACGGGGCTCGCCTACTTCGTCCTCCGCGCGCCGGGGCCGATGCCCGAGCGCGTGCGGCTGTTCCTGCGCTGGCTGCGGTCCGTCGCCTAGCGGAAGAAGCAGGTCGCGCCCGACCACATGGTCTGGATCGTCGTCTCCGTCGGGTCGAGCAGGCCGCTGATCGGACCGCGGTTGAACTCGTTGCCGAGCGACGTGACCTGGAAGCTCACGACCGGCATCTCGATGCGCGGCTGCCCGGGCACGAAGCCGCCCGCCACCGGCAGCGTCGGGTCCGACGTGACCCACCCGCGGAAGTCCTCGTCCACGAAGTTGAGTGCGAGGCCCCCCTCCCACCGCGCGATGGTCATCGGACCCTCGCCGCATTCCTCGATCGTCGTGATCTCCGCCGGGCGGCTGCCGAGGAGCCGCGAGACGGTCGAGATCACGCCCACCTGCGCCCGGCCGAAGTCGATCCGCAGGCGCGAGACGGAGGGCTCGATCCCCTCGCCGTCCAGCGTGAAGGGCGGCACGTCCGGCTCGTCCGGCGTGGTGACGCAGGCCGACAGCGCCATGGCGGCGGCGAGGATCAGGGCGAGGGCGCGCATTTCGGCCTCAGCGCGGACTGCGTTTGGCGAGGATGCGCTGGAGCGTCCTGCGGTGCATGTTGAGCCGCCGCGCGGTCTCGGACACGTTGCGGTCGCAGAGCTCGTAGACGCGCTGGATATGCTCCCACCGGACGCGGTCGGCGGACATCGGGTTCTCGGGCGGCGGCGGAAGCTCCTCTCCGTCGGAGAGCAGCGCGGCCGTGATGTCGTTGGCGTCCGCGGGCTTCGACAGGTAGTCCGTCGCGCCGATCTTGACCGCGGCGACCGCCGTGGCGATGGCGCCATAGCCGGTCAGGACCACGATGCGGCTGTCGGGGCGCTTCTCGCGCAGGGCTTCGACCACGTCGAGCCCGTTGCCGTCCTCGAGCCGCAGGTCCACCACCGCGTAGGCCGGAGGCCGCGCCGTCGCGATGGCCTTTCCGGCAGCGACGGAGCCCGCCGCCTCGACCTCGAAGCCGCGCTTCTCCATCGCCCGCTCGAGCCGGCGCAGAAAAGGCTCGTCGTCGTCGACGAGCAGCAGGGACTTGTCCGGTCCGATATCCCGCAGAGTTCGTTCCTGGCTCAAAGGCTGGCTCCTCCGATCATTGTCAGAACAACTCTATAGAGCAGTGGAGCCGGGGGTCAATTTGTCGCGTCACGGTTGAGCGAGATCGATTCCCGCGCCGGTCCTTGCGGGCAAGGCGCCTCAGGACCCGGCCGCCGCCTCGACGTAGCAGGCCGTCGTCTCGGCGATCTGGGCCGGGGTCGCGTCTCGGTTGAAGAACTCGACGAAGCCAACCTCGGGCAGCACCAGGTAGGAGAAGGCCGAGTGATCCACGAGGTAGTAGGGAT
>NZ_JBQLZP010000348.1:0-6726 GCF_052168335.1 Roseicyclus sp.
CCGAAGGCGGAGGTCGTCGGCATCTCGATCAACACCGCCGCCATGGGCGAGGACGAGGCGCTGTCCCATCTCGAGGCGGTGGAGAAGCGGATGGGCCTGCCGGCCGTCGATCCGTTCCGGCAGGGGGCCGCGCGGCTCTGCGACGCGCTGGACGCGCTGTGATCTCGGTCACGCGGGACACGTTCCGGCTGGCGCAGGCCTTCACCATCTCGCGCGGCTCGCGGACGGAGGCGCAGGTGCTGACCGTGCGCGTCACGCGGGAGGGCGTGACGGGCCGGGGCGAATGCGTACCCTACGCCCGCTACGGCGAGACGCTGGACAGCGTGGCGGAGGCGATCGAGGCGCTTCCGGGCGACATCACGCGGGAGGGCTTGCAGGAGGCGTTGCCTGCGGGTGCCGCACGGAACGCGGTCGATTGCGCGCTCTGGGACTGGGAGGCGAAGCGCGCGGGGCGGCCCGTCCACGCGCTCGCGGGCCTGCCGACGCCGGGGCCGGTGACGACGGCCTACACCCTGTCGCTCGACACGCCCGAGGCGATGCGCGCGGCGGCGGCCGGGCAGGGGCACCGCCCGCTCCTGAAGATCAAGCTCGGCACGCCCGACGACATGCCCCGGCTCGAGGCGGTGCGGGAAGGCGCGCCCGCCACGCGGATCATCGTCGACGCGAACGAAGGCTGGACGGCCGAAGTCTACACGGACCTTGCGCCGCATCTCCTGCGCCTCGGCGTTCAGGTGGTGGAGCAGCCGTTGCCCGCCGGTCAGGACGATCTCCTCCGGGAGATCGCGCGGCCGCTTCCCGTCTGCGCCGACGAGAGCTGCCACGACCGCGCCAGCCTGCCGGACCTCGTCGGCAAGTACGACATGGTCAACATCAAGCTCGACAAGACCGGCGGTCTGACCGAGGCGCTCGCGCTCAGGGCCGAGGCCGAGGCGATGGGCTTCCGCGTCATGGTGGGCTGCATGGTCGGCTCGTCGCTGGCGATGGCGCCCGCCATGCTGGTGGCGCAGGGCGCGGAGATCGTGGACCTCGACGGGCCGCTCCTTCTTGCAGAAGATCGCGAGACACCGCTGCGGTTCGAGGGGTCCGTGATTTATCCAGCGAATCCTTCACTCTGGGGGTAGGCCCATGCGCGAGGTCGTCGTCTTCGACTGCGAGCACCTGACGAACGAGACCTCGCCCAGCCGCTTCTGGTGCGGGCCCGACGATCCCGACCCGCTGCTCGTGCAGATCGGCGCGGTGCGGCTGTCGCTGGAGGCGCCCTTTGCGCTCGGGGACAGTTTCGACTGCATCGTGGCCCCGGTCGGACGCGACGGGCCGGTGACGCCGTCGGACTTCTTCACGCGGCTCACCGGCATCGACGCGGCACGGATCGCACGCGAGGGTCTCCCGCTGGCCGAGGCGCTGGAGCGGTTCGCGGCCTTCGCGGGCGACGCGCCGCTGTGGAGCTGGGGCAAGGACGAGATCACCTCGATCGCGCCGGCCTGTTTCGTGGCGGGCATCGTCTCGCCCGTTCCGGCCGCCCGCTTCGGCAATGCCGCAGCACTTCTCCTGAAGGCGGGTGTCCCGCTCGAGACCATTCACGGCCTCCGCAGCCACAGGATCGCGGCGCATTTCGGCCTGTCGCCGGAGGCGCAGGCGCATGACGGCCTGGCCGATGCCCGTGCCGTTGCAAGGGTCCTGGCGCATCTCCTGGCCGAGGGACGGCTGGCCGCATCGGACGTCGCGCGAACGGGCGGCTGAAGCCGCAGCTTCCGGGTCGCCCGGAGGGGCGCCGCCATGGCACGCCTTCGGACACCATCCCCGGAGGCCCCCATGTCCGAAACGCTCGCGCTCCTCGTCTTCCTCCTGCCGCTGGCCTACAGCCCGGGGCCGGGGAACATGGTCTTCGCCGCCAACGGCGCGCGCTTCGGCCTCGCCGCGACGCTGCCCGCGAGCGCGGGGTATCACCTCGCGACGTGGCTCGTGACGGCGGGGATCGGCCTCGGCCTCGTGGGGATCGTCGCGCAAGCGCCCGGGGCGGCGCGCGCGATGCAACTCGTCGGCGCGGCCTACGTGCTCTGGCTCGCGGTCCGCATCGCGTCATCCGGCGCCATGGCGGGCGGGCCGGAGGCGCGACCGCTCGGGGCGGGAGGCGGCGCGCTCCTCCTCCTCGTGAACCCGAAGGCGTATCTCATCATCGCGCTCATGTTCTCGCAGTTCCTGCCGGGCGAGGGCAGCGTCGCCGCCGTCCTCTGGATCGCGACGGTCTTCACGCTGAACAACCTCCTGGCCTTCACGGCCTGGACCGTCGCGGGCGAATGCCTCGCCCGTCTCTTCCTCTCCGGGCGCGAGGGGCGATGGCTGAACGTCGGGTTCGGCCTGACGCTCGGTGCGGTGGCCGTCTGGATGCTCCTCGCCTGAACCCCGACGGGCGCGCGGCGCGTTGGTGCGGCGGACGGAGGGAGAAAGCCATGATGGACCCGGACGCGGGCCTCGCCCTGATCGCCCTTCGGGGCGCGATTCTCGCCGCGGTGGCGATGGTCTGGATCATCGCGCTGACGCGGGTGGTGGGACTCAGGTCCTTCTCGAAGATGACGACCTTCGACTTCGTGATGACCGTGGCGATGGGCTCGCTCCTGGCCGGGGCGTCGCGGTCGACGGGTTGGGACGGGTTCACGCAGGCGCTGGCGGCGATGGCGGGGCTCTTTTTGGCGCAATGGGGCATCGCCCGGCTGCGCTTCGCCTCCGAGCGATTGGAGGAGGCGATCCAGAACACGCCGGTGGTGCTGATGCGCGACGGGCGGATCGACCAGGAGGCGCTCGACCTCACGCGGGTGGACCGCAAGGACCTGATCGCGAAGCTGAGGGAAGCGAACGTCCACGACATGGACGCCGTCAGGTTCGTGGTGCTGGAGACGACGGGCGACATCTCGGTCATCCAGGGGGGCGCGGTGGAGGATACGCTGCTCGAGGGCACCCGAAGGGTCGGCGGCGGCGCCGGGCGCTCTTGACCGGGCGCGGGCGACGCGGGACACAGGCGGCGCAACACCGGAGGTCCGCCCATGTCCCAAGCCACGTCCAGAACCGTCTACGTCAACGGCGCGTACCTGCCCGAGGAAGAGGCCAAGGTCTCGGTCTTCGACCGCGGTTTCCTCTTCGCCGATGGCGTCTACGAGGTGACGAGCGTGCTCGGCGGCAAGCTGATCGATTTCGACGGGCATGCGGCGCGGCTGAAGCGGTCGCTCTCGGAACTCGACATGGCGGAGCCCGTCGGGACGGACGAGTTGCTGGAGATCCACCGGGAGCTCGTGGCGCGGAACGGGGTCGAGGACGGGCTGATCTACCTGCAGGTCACGCGTGGCGCGGCGGACCGCGACTTCGCCTATCCGAAGGACGCGACGCCGACCCTCGTGCTCTTCACGCAGTCGAAGCCGGGCCTCGCCGAGAACCCGGTGGCGAAGACGGGGATCAAGGTGATCTCCATCGCGGACCAGCGCTGGGGCCGGCGCGACATCAAGACGGTGCAGCTCCTCTATCCGTCGATGGGCAAGATGATGGCCAAGGCCGCGGGCGCCGACGACGCCTGGATGGTCGAGGACGGTTTCGTGACCGAGGGCACCTCGAACAACGCCTACATCGTGAAGGACGGCGTGATCGTCACGCGGCACCTCGGCACCGAGATCCTGCACGGGATCACGCGGGCGGCCGTCCTGCGCTTCGCACGCGAGGCGCAGATGCGGGTCGAGGAGCGGCCTTTCACGGTGGAGGAGGCGAAGGCCGCCGACGAGGCCTTCATCACCTCGGCCTCGGCCTTCGTGATGCCGGTGGTCGAGATCGACGGCGCCGCGCTGGGCGAAGGCCGGCCGGGACCGGTCGCCACGCGGCTGCGCGAGGTCTATCTCGACGAGATGCGCAAGGTCGCGATCTGAGGGGGGGCGCGTCGCGCGGGGTTTCGCCACCTGCGGCGGCGACCCGGGGCGAGGGGGTTTCGCCGCCTGCGGCGGCGACCGGGGCGAGGGGGTTTCACCCCCTCGCGCTCCCCCGCGTATTTGGAGAAAGATGAAGGGATCGGGGCGGTTCGAGGTTCGGGTCATGGGCCACGAGCTCGACGGTGTTGCCCTCGGGGTCCTGCGTGAAGACGCCGCGCCAGCCGATCCAGCCGAAGTGCTCGACCCGGTAGGGAATGCCCTTCGCCTCGTACCAGCGGATCGCGGCCTCCTGTTCCGCGAAGGGGAGGCTGAGCGCGATGTGGTGGAGGGAGGAGCGGGCGCCGGTTTCGGGGGCGGTTTCGGGGGCGGGAGCGTCGGGACCCGTGCCGAGGGTCCTGTCGAAGAGGGCGAGGACGGTGGTGTGGCCGGCGACGCCCTCGGCGATGCGGAAGAACACGATGTCGGGGCTGGCGTTGCCTTGCAGCCGCTCGAGGCCGAGGATGTCCTCGTAGAAGGCCGTCATCGCGGCGAGGTCGGCGCAACGGATCGCGACCTCGCCGAGGCCCTGCACCCGGAAGCCCCTGTCCATCGCCCTCTCCTCACCCGAAATCGCCATGGGCGAACCAGCCCCCGCCGGTGCCGCCCGGCGCGGTGTCGCCATGAGCGTAGCAGAGCCAGAGCGCCGCGCCATCCTCGGTGACCACGCGCCAGTAGTCGCGCACGCCCGAGCGCCAGTCGGGGTCGTCGAGCCACCATTCGGGCGCGATCCGTTCGGGCCCCGCGGCGGACAGGGTGCGAAGCCGCCGGCCGCGCCAGGCGAATTCGCCGGGCGGGTCGGGGTCGTCCGGGGCGCGCAGCGGCTCGGGACGGAAGAGGGTGAGCGGGCGCGGGCGGGGCGGCTCGGGCCAGTCGGCCGCGGGCTCGGACCAGGCGGCGGCGAGGATGGCGGCGGTCTTCTCGGGGATGTGGCTGTCGGCGGGGCGGGCGCGGGTGATCGCCTCGAGACCGACGCGCGCGCCGATCCGGGCGACGAGGTCGGCCACGTCCTGCGTGTCGCCGCGAGGGGCGCCGGCCTCGGCGCTGACGGCCCAGCCGCCCTTGTGCTCGGCGGCGTGAACCGGCTCGGTCAGGGGGGCGGAGAGGCGCAGGCGGTCGATGCCGAAGCCCGCGTCGATGGCGCCCGTCTTCAGCTCGAAGAGGGGGCGAAGCTGGTCGGGGCGGTCGGCGGGGCGGGCGAGGCCCACCTCGACGACCTGCATCCCGCCGTCGGTGCGCGAGCACTCCAGCCGCACGCGCCGCGCACCGCGGCCCTGGGCGCGCATCTTGCCGCAGAGGATGGGCATGAGGCGGTCGAGGCCCGCGAGGATGTCGGCCTCGAGGCCGATGGGCTCGGGCAGGCTGAGCCGGACGGCGAAGTGGAGGGGGGCGCCGGCGGGCGAGATCGGCTCGGGCTCGACCCCGAGGGCCTGGTCTAGGCGGCGGACGAGGTCGGCCCCGAAGCGGCGCGCGAGGCCCGCGCGCGGCATGCCGACGAGGTCGCCGATGCGGCGGAGGCCGAGGCGGGCGAGGCCTTCCGCCGTTTCGGGCGCGACGCGAAGCGCCGCGACGGGGAGCGCCGCCAGCGCCTGCCGCGTGGCGCCGGGGGGCGCGATGCGGGGCTCGGCCCGCGCGGGGAGAGGTGTGCCGGGTTCGTGCTGCGCCGGGGGCGGTGTGCGGGGTTCGCCCGGCGCGGGGGTCGGTGTGCGGGCTTCGCCCTGCGCCGGGGTCGGTGTGCGGGCTTCGCCCTGCGCCGGGGTCGGTGTGCGCGCGCTTCCGCCCTTCGTCCAGTGCCGCCGTCCGGCACGGGAGCGGGTGGCGCGCGCCTCCTGGTCGATGGCGTCGCCGGTGTGGACCGGGGCCGTCGCGCCCTTCACGAACCGGGCGAGCGCCCAGGCGGCGCCGGGGGTGTCGGCGATGCCCGCCCGCACCGTGAGGCCGAGATCGGCGCAGTCCGCCTCCACCTGCGAGAAGAGCGCCGCCTCGCCGCCGAAGAGGTGGGCGCAGCCGGTGAGGTCGATCGTCAGGCCCTCGGGCGCCTCCTCGGCCACCCAGGGGCTGAACTTGCCCGCCCAGCGGCGGAGCGCGGCGAGGAAGGCGGCCTCGCCGGAGGGATCGGCGGGGCGGGTGACGAGGTCGGGGCAGAGGGTGACCGCCTCGCTCAGCGGCTGGCCGCGGTGGAGGCCGCGCGCCTCGGCGGCGGCGGTGAGGGCGGCGACGAGACGCAGGTTGCCCGTCTCCGACACCACGGCGAGCGGGGTTTCGGAAAGCGCGGGCTCGAGCCGCAGGACGCGCTCGGCGGCGAGGCGGGGGAACCACAGCGACAGGATGCGCCGGGTCCGCGTGTCGGGACGGGTCGGGGGCATGGCGCCAGCTTGTTCGTGCTTTGTTCCGATCCTAGCGCCGGGCGGGGTGGGAGTCGAGTCCGCCCCGCGCTATCTCGTGGCGCATGGAGAGCCTCGAAAGCCTGACCTCGCGCCATGCGCAAAGCGGACGCCTCGCGTGGATCGGGCTCCGGCCCGCGCGGCTGGCGGAGGTGCTGGCCGTGGCGGCGGCCGAGATGCGCGCGGAGGGGCTGGAGGGCGACCACGGGCGCGCAGGCAAGCGGGCGGTGACGCTGATCCAGGCCGAGCATCTGCCGGTGATCGCGGCGCTGGCGGGCCTTGCGGAGATCGCGCCCGAGACGCTGCGGCGGAACCTCGTCGTCTCGGGGATCAACCTCGGCGCGCTGCGCGGGCGGGAGTTGCGGGTCGGCGCGGCCGCCCTGCGGATCACCGGGCCC
>NZ_JBQLZP010000349.1:0-2307 GCF_052168335.1 Roseicyclus sp.
GCCGCCCCAGAAGGCCGCCACGACGAGGTCCGAGATCGTGTGGAGCACCGCCTTGGCGCGCGGCCCGAGCACGTGCAGGAGCACGTCGAAGCTCAGGTGGTTTCCCTCGCGGATGCCGACGGCGGCGCCGAGGATGATGAACCAGCCCATGATGATGACCGAGCCGTTGCCGGTCCAGGTCGGGCTGTCGTTCAGGACGTAGCGGCCGTAGACCTGCCAGCCGATGAAGGCGGTCATCGCCACCAGCCCGGCCCCGGACAGGTAGAGCGACACCCGCGCGACGAGGCCGCAGCCGCGCGCCAGTTTCTCGACGATGTCCCGCATGATCGCGCCCCGCCTGCCGTCATGGGAGGGCGGACCGCATGGGCCCGCCCCCGCTTCGCCCCGACTACTCGACGGCCTGGATGCGCGCGACGAGGTCGCGGAGCGCATCGCTCGTCACGTGGCGCTCGTAGACCGGCGCCATCGCCTCGATGAAGGGCGTCTTGTCGATCTCCTCGATGACCTCGACACCCGCCGCGCGCACGATCTCCTCGGAGGCGGCCTCGCGCGCGGCCCAGAGCTCGCGCATGTGGGGCACGGCGTCCCGGGCGGCCTGCCGGATGAGGCCCTGATCCTCGGCCGAGAGGCGGTTCCAGCTCGCCTGTGACATGACGAGGACCTCGGGCACCATCAGGTGCTGGTTGAGCGTGTAGTAGCCCGCGACCTCGAAGTGGCCGGTCGACTCGTAGCTCGGCCAGTTGTTCTCGGCCCCGTCGATCACGCCGGTCTGGATCGCCGAATAGACCTCGCCGAAGGGCATCGGCGTGGCGTTGGCGCCCAGCGCGTCGACCATGTCGACGAAGACGTCGGACTGCATCACGCGGAAGCTGAGGCCCGCCATGTCCTCGATCGAGCGGATCGGGCGCTCGCTGTTGTAGAAGCTGCGCGACCCGCCGTCGAAATAGGCGAGACCCACGAGGTTGTGGTGCCCGAAGGCGGCCAGCACCTCGTCGCCGATCTCGCCGTCGACGACCGCGTGCATGTGCTCGGTCGAGCGGAAGATGAAGGGCAGCGAGAAGACCTTGGTTTCCTCGATGATGTTGTTGAACGGGCCGAGGCTGACGCGGTTCATGTCGATCACGCCGAGCTGCGTCTGCTCGATCGTGTCGGCCTCCTGGCCGAGCTGCGCCGAGTGGTAGACCTCGATGCAGAGCCGCCCGCCCGAGCGCTCCTCGAGGAGGTCGCCCATGTACTCGACCGCGGCGACGGTCGGATAGCCCTCGGGATGCGTGTCCGACGAGCGGAGCGTGATCTCGCAGGCCAAGGCACCCGTCGCGAGCGCGGTGGTGGCGGCCAGCGCGGCCAGCCCGGTTCTCAAGGCAGTCATTCTTTCTCTCCTCCCTTTTGCTTGCTGTTCACAGGCGATAGGCCTCCCTTGCCAGCCTGTGGGTGAGGTCCTGCGCGACCTCGAACGCCTCGGCCTTCCTCAGGCGACCCGTGCCGACGAGGGTGGCGAGGTAGGCGCAATCCGAACGCCGCGCCACGTCGTGGCGCGCCGGGATCGAGCAGAAGGCACGGGTATCGTCGTTGAAGCCCGCGGTGTTGTAGAAACCGCAGGTTTCCGTGGTCAGCTCGCGGTAGCGGCGGATGCCCTCGAAGCTGTCGAAGAACCACCAGGGCGGGCCGAGCCGCAGCGCGGGGTATGCGCCGGCCAGCGGTGCGAGCTCTCGGCCATAGGTCGTCTCGTCCAGCGTGAAGAGGATCACGGTCAGGCCGCGCTCCATCCCCACGGCGTCGAGCAGCGGCTTGAGGTTGCCCACGAAGTCGGTGGGGCGGGGGATGTCGAAACCCTTGTCGCGGCCGTGCGCCTCGAAGACCGTGCGGGAATGGTTGCGCCACGATCCGGGATGAACCTGCAACGTCATCCCGTCCTCGAGGCTCATCCGCGCCATCTCGGTCAGCATCTGGCCGCGGAAGGCGTCGGCCTCCTCCGCCGTGCAGGCGCCGCGCAGCGCCTTGTCGAAGAGCGCCGCGGCCTCGGCCGGCCCGAGGTTCTCGGTGCGGGCGGTCGGGTGGCCGTGGTCGGTGGCCGTCGCTCCATGGTCCCGGAAGAACGCGCGCCGCACCCGGTGCGCGCTCAGGTAGCCCGCCCAGGTCGCCGTATCCTCGCCGGTCAGCTCGCCCAGCTTCGCGACGTTGTCGGCGAACCCCTCGAACTCAGGGTCGACCACGGCATCGGGGCGGTAGGTGGTGATCACCCGCCCCTGCCAGCCGCTCTCGGCGATCATCCTGTCCCAGCGCAGGTCGTCGAGCGCGCCCTCGGTG
>NZ_JBQLZP010000350.1:0-1122 GCF_052168335.1 Roseicyclus sp.
CGCGGAGGCCGAGGCGCCCAAGCCTGTTCAGATCGTCGAGGTGCCGCGGCCCCTGCCGCTGCCCGGTCAGCTCAAGCTGCGTCCGGGAACCACACGGTCGACCGCCGGCGAGGATCTGGACCCGGAAGAGCGGATCGAGCAAGGGAATGCCGCCGCGCGCCGCGAACCGGCCCTCGAGGGATACGTCAACGCCGTCCAGATATATCCCTACACCAAAGGCGCGCTCTACCAGCTCTACGCCGCGCCCGAGCAGGTGAGTGACATCGCGCTGCAGCCGGGCGAGGAGCTGATCTCGGTCTCGGCCGGCGACACCGTGCGCTGGGTGGTCGGCGACACGACTAGCGGGGAGGGCGCCGGCGCCCAGGTCCATATCCTCGTCAAGCCGATCGCCGCCGACCTGACCACCAACCTCGTCATCACCACCAATCGCCGGGCCTACCACCTGGAGCTCCACAGCTCGGATGCGACCTACATGGCCTCGGTCTCCTGGGCCTATCCCCATGACGAGCTGATCGCTCTGCAACGCCGGAATGAACGCGCCGCCGCCGACGAGACCAGGACCATCGACGCCGGGCTCGACCTCCAGAACCTCCGCTTCCGCTACGCGATCAGCGGTGACGATCCGCCCTGGCGGCCGCTTCGGGCCTTCGACGATGGGCGCAAGGTCTACATCCAGTTCCCGAGCGGCCTCTTCCAGGGCGAGGCGCCGCCGCTTTTCGTGGTCGGGCCCGAAGGCGACAACGAGCTCGTGAACTACCGGGTCAAGGGCAACTTCTACATCGTCGACCGGCTCTTCGCCGCTGCGGAGCTCCGCCTGGGCGAGGCCCCGCAGCAGGTCGTCCGGATCAGCCGCACCGATGGCCAGGAACGCGGGTCATGAGCGACACAACCGTCAACCCGAGGCCCGAGCCGCCGCCGAAGGTGGACCCCGAGGAGCTCACGCTCCGCGCCCGGCCCCAAGCGGTCACGCGCATCAACCGCAAGGTCCTGATCGGCGCGGTGACTCTCGGTTCGGTCCTGATCTTCGGCGCGCTCCTGGTGGCGCTCGATCCGCCCAGCTTCAGGGGCGGGCGGACCGGCGAGGAGCTCTACAACGTGGACAACAAACCGACGCCGGATGAG
>NZ_JBQLZP010000351.1:0-1370 GCF_052168335.1 Roseicyclus sp.
CGCGCGCGGGCTCGGCCTGTGCCTGCCTCAGGATCGCCTCCGCCTGCCACCCGGCATGGAGCGCGTATCCCGCAGCCTTCGGCACCGTGCCCCGCCGCGCGCGCGCCCGCGACAGCCGCTCGAGACCTAGCCCGGCCAGCGCCGCCACCCCCTCCGCCCGCCCGTCGAGAAGCGGCACGCGCCCCCGCGCCTCGAGGTCCGGCACCGCGCGCAGGAACCCGGCGAGCGCGAAGGCCCAGGCCGCGTCCCGCACCGCGCCCTCCGCCCCGTCGGGCGCGCCGAGCGCGCGCGCCGCCGCCCAGGCGAGGTTCCCGCCGGTGGCGTCGAGATAGGCGTCGAAATGCGCCGCGTCCTCGAAGGGTTCGCGGTAGATGTCCCACCGCCGCGCGGCCACGAGCCCGTCGAGAAGCGGCGCGTCCTCGGCCCGGACGGCCTGCGCCAGCGGTGCGGCCACCTCGTGCGCGCGGGGCGGCGCGCCCTGCCCGATCTCCTCGGCCACGTCCCGCCAGAACTGGAGCCGCATCTCCGCGATCATCGGCTCCTGCGTGACCCAGGGCGCGCGGCTGACCTCGAGGTTGAAGGCGTAGAGCGGGAAGAGGACCGCGCGGGCCTCGGGCGGCGTCGCCATGGCGGCGCGGAAGCGTTCCGGGTCGCCGCGCGCCACCAGGTCTGCGCAGGCCTGGAGGCTCATTCCGGCGTCGCCACCACCGCGTAGTAGCCGACCTCGGCCCGGAGCTTGCGCCAGGCGCGCGCCTCGGCCTCCGCCTGTTCGAGCACCTCGGCCATCTCGGCGCTCTCGCGGCCCTGCCGGATGTCCTCGCGGAGCGTGGCGATCCGGTCGGCCTGGAGCGCGAAATAGGTCTGCCACCCCGCCTCGGGCTCGCGGCGTTCGGCGAGGATGCGGTAGCCCGCGCGCTTGACCGCCGCCTGCACCTCGGGGATCGTGTCGACCGCATCGCCCTGCCAGAAGGCCACGGCCTCCTCCGACGGCGTGTCGGTGAACATCACCGGCGCGGTGAAGGCGACGGCGCCGCCCTCGGCCAGCGCGTCCTTCCAGTGACGGAGCGCAGCCTCGACGCCGAGGAAGTAGATCGCGCCGGCGCACCAGATGAGGTCGAAGGGGCCCTGCGCCTTCAGGTCCACGGGCGCGGAGCCGTCGAAGCCCGGCTCCGGCCCCATCGAGCCGTGCAGCGCCGTGACCTCCGGCCCGTAGCGGCCCGAGATCGCCTCGACGAAGGGCTCGTGGACCTCGATCGCCACGACGCGCGCCTCGGGGATCGCCTCGCGCAGCGCCCGGATGTCGTCGCCAACGCCCGCGCCCGCGTCGAGGACCTTCGCCCCCGTCTCGGTCCCCGCCGCCTTGACCGCCC
>NZ_JBQLZP010000352.1:0-5422 GCF_052168335.1 Roseicyclus sp.
ACGTGGAATTCGAGATCGTCACGTCCCGCACCCAGGGATGCCCGCCTTTCGGCACCACCGACAGCAGATGATCGGCGACCACCTGATACGGCCCGAGGCGACTGCGCAACGCGCCCTCGGACTTCGCGCGGGCGACGGCGATGTCGTAGTGCAGTTGCGGATCGGTCCCGAGGGTTTCGGGCAACCGGTCCAGCAAGGCCCGCAGCGTCTGCGCGGCGTCGCCGCAGATGAAGCCGTCGGCCGGATAGTTGCGCCCGCCCTGGGTCGGGTCCAGGTCGATCTGGAACAGCGGACGCGGCAGCGGCATCGTGTTGTTGCGCGTCTCGTTGCCCCGCAACCGCGAGCCGACGACGATCATCAGATCCGAGCTCCGGTAGATCGCCTCCGCCTCGGGCGTCATGTTGAACGCGCCGAGCGTCGCCTTGTGGCTTTCGGGAACGACCGCACGACCCTGGGTCGAGCTGACGGCGCCGAAGCCGCGTTCCACCAGCGCCAACGCCTCGGCGCCGGCCCCTCGGGCGCCGCCGCCGAGCCAGAGCATCGGCCGCCGGGCGGCCCTCACCCGCTCGGCCAGGGCGTCGACCGCCCTCTCGTCCACCGGCGGCAGGGCCGGGCGCGGCGGCGTCAGGGAAAGGCCGGGGACGGCGGGGACGCGCTGCACGTCGACGGGGATCTCGAGGCTCACCGGCCCGGTCGGCGGTGTCATCGCGGCACGGATCGCCGCGGCGAGCGTGCCCAGAACGCCCATCTCGTCCCAGATCCGGAACACGGCCTTCGAGACGCCACGGAGCATCTCGGGCTGCTTCGGCACATCGTGGATCGCCGCCCGGTCGCGGTCCATGTAGGGGCGGTCGATCTGCGTGGTCAGGTGCAGCACGCGGCTGCCCGCCGTCAACGCCTCGGCCTGCGCGCCGGCGGCGTTGCCCGCCGCCGTGCCCGTCGAGGTCAGCGCCACGCCCAGCTGGCCGGACACGCGGCTGAACGCATCGGCCATGTTCATCGCCCCCGCCTCGCCACGGGCCGGGATGAAACGGATACGCCCCTGTTCCGCGACGGCGTCGAGGATCGGCATGTTGTGGATCGAGATCACGCCGAACATGGTGGTGACGCCCGCATCCGCGAGCGCTTCGGCGATCTGGTGGCCTACGGTCTGGGACATGAACTGGTCTTTCTTCTGTCAGGCAAAGCGCGAAACGCCGCCCGAGACTTCGAGCTTTGCGCCCGTGATGTAGCTGGCGCCGGGCGAGGCCAGGAAGGCGATGGCGCGCGCCGGCTCGTCCGGGTCGCCGAGGCGGCCCAGCGGGATCTTCTTGGCCTTGGCCAGGCTCGCGAACCACGCCTCGCGGCTTTGGGTCCGGTCCTCGCGCGCCTCGTAGCGGCGCTGCCATTGGGCGCTGTCCACCAGCCCCAGCAGGATCGAATTCACGCGAATGTCCGGCGCGAACTCCGTCGCAAGCGACTTCAGCAGGTTCTGGACCCCCGCCCGCGCGGCCGAGGTGCAGACCATGTGCGGCTCGGGCTGATCGGCGAGCAGCGAATTCACCGCCACGATCGCCCCTCGACCGCTTGCGCGCAGCATCGCCTCGAATGCGCGGATCGGATGGATCTGGCTGAAGAACTTCAGTTCCAGCTCGTCGCGCCAGTCGGTGTCGCCCGTGTCGGCGAAGGTGGAAACGCGCCCCTGCCCCGCATTCGTGACCAGCGCGTCGCACCCGCCGAAACGTTGCCGGACATCGGCCGCGAAGCCCCTGACCGCCTCGGCATCCAGCACGGACAGGGCCCGGCCCAGAACGCGCTCCGCCCCGAATTCACCGGCCAGATCCGCCACCACGGCCTCGAGCCGCTCCGCGCCCCGGGCGCAGACCGCCACCCTGGCGCCGTCCTGCAGGAGGATCCGCACGGTCGCCAGTCCGATCCCGGATGTGCCGCCCGTCACGACGACGACGCGCCCCGCCAACCCCAGGTCCATCCCTCAGCCCTCTTTCGGAAAGCCCGGGTCGGGCCGCCCGGCCATGACCGCCCGTTGCGCGGGTGTCGGGGGGCCCGCCGTCATCCATTGGTCCATCGCCTCGGGATCCGTGCGCGACCAGACCTTCGGCTCATGCGTTTCCTCGTCGATCTGCTGCACCTCGGACGTGAACTCGATCACGAAGCCGGAGGGAGAGACGAAATAGGCGAACGGGTTGTTCCCCGGCCCATGGCGCCCCGGCCCCCAGCTCGGCACCTGGCCCTGCTGTTTCATGCGTCCGATGCCGCGCATGAAACTGTCGATCCCCGGCATCTCGAACGCCACATGGTTCACCGAGGGATACTGCGCGCGCACCAGCGCGATGGCGTGGTGATCGCTGCCGATCCGCAGAAACACCATCTGATCGGCGGAGTAGTCGCTGGTGCGAAACCCGAGCATGTCTTCGTACCATGCCTGAAGTCCATCCATGTCGGGCGTGTTCAGCACCACGTGGCTGATCTTGCGGGGATAGGCATGGATGTCGTCGGAGTCGCGCAATTCGATGTCGGCGGTGATGCGCAGGCGGCGGTTGTCGGGGTCGGCCACTTCGAATCCGTAGCCGCCGAAGGGGCCGTCGAACACGCCCGGCGCGCTGCGCAGGTCGGCGCCCCTGGCCTCGAGCTGCCGATGGAGCGCGTCCACGCTGTCCCGGTCCGGCATGCCGAAGTGGATATACTCGATGCCGTAGGTCGCGTCGTCCTTCAGGCCGTAGATGAAAGGCTGCTCGCCGGTTCCGCGCAGGTAGGTGATCCCGTCCTCCTGCGCGGCGACATGCAGCCCCCATTGCTCGGTGTAGAACGGCGTGGTCGCCGTGATGCCGGGCGCGCGCATGACGATCCCGCGCAGATGATGCAGTCTGAGCTCTTCGGTCATGTCAACCTCCCTCCGGGTTTCGCGCTGAAGCGCCGGCCATCTGCTCCAGCAGCGCGGTGCAGAACGCATCGGGGCGCTGCAGGTACACCGCATGGCCCGCCTGGTCGATTTCGGCGATCGCCGGGCGTTCGCCATGGGCGGCGTGCCAGGCGTCGGCGGCGGGGAGGGTCTGCGCCATCGGCGTCACCCTGTCCTGCACGCCGATGATGAAGCCGGGGCGGAGCGCGACATGGGCCAGTTCGCCCGGCAGATCGCCCGAGGCGAGCATGCGCACGGCCTGCGCATAGCCCTCGGGGTTCACCTGCACCATCGACGCCTCCACCCGCGCGACGAGCTCGGGGTGCCGCTCGGGATCGTGCACCAGATTGGCGGCGCGGGCCCCGGCGAAGGCGGCGGGACCCAGGCGCGCCAGGTCCTCGATCCGCGCTGCGACCTTCTCGGGCAGCACGCCGCCCCGCGGAACTCCGTAGCCGGTTGCGGCGGCCGCCAGCGTCAGGCCGCGCAGCCGTTCGGGATGGAGACGCGCAAAGGCGCAGGCGATCAGCGTGCCGAGCGAATGGCCCACCAGGTGAACCGCCCCATGGCCGAGGTCATCGAGCAATCGCGCGAGCGCTTGGGCATAGTCCGCGGCCACCGGCCAGGGATCGGCCAGGGGGGCAGAGCCCGCATATCCGGGCGCGTTCCAGGCAAGCAGGCCGAGACCGGCCGGCAGGGCATCGAAGAGCGGCGCGAAGGAGGCCGCGTTGGATCCGATGCCATGCAGGAACACGACCGGGGCACCCGGTCCGGGTCGCGCGATGAATGTGAGATCGCCCGTCGATCCGGGCCCCGCCTCGGTCATCGCGGCATCGGTCTGTTTGCGACGCTTGGCATGTCCGGACCGTTCCTGGAGCCTGATATCGAGAATAGTTCAATATTGAACGTTATGTTCAAACAGCATTGCAGCCCACCCGCCACGTGTCAAGCGCACTTGCGGCGGCCAGATGCCGTCACGGGAGATGCCGCCGACACCGGGGAAAACGCGCGCGTTCACCGGATCGAAGGAACCTGACCCTATGCAGGAGCAGGAAACACGCCGCGCCGATCGGGAGCCTCATGACGCAAGTGCCCTGCGCAATCCCTCTCACGGAGGAGCCCGGACCCCTCTCTTCCCGCGACGGGTGAGAGATGGCGACCTACACCTTCTCCGCCTACGATCTGAACGCGCTCGTCATCGATGGCGACGATCCCTTCCTCTATACCTCGGAACGCAACGCCGATGCGTTGGAGCAATCCATGATCTACGTCGAGGGCGACACGTCGGGCGGTGGCGTCGGCGGCATGGTCTTCCCAGATCTCCCGCCGGAACCATCGGAACCGACGGTTCTCGTGAGCGTCACCGATGACGACACGCACGCCAGCGATCCGGCGCACGAAACCGGCGGCGCTGCCACGCTGAGCGATGCGGTCACGATCCACGGCACGACCTATCCGGCCGGATCGGTCGTCTCGTTCGAGTACAGTTACGTCCTGACGCCTCTCTTCGGGATGCCCGAGGACGAGATCACGATCTACGTCATGACAATCAACGGGGACGTCGTGGGCTTCGCCTCCAGCGCCCCGCTGGAGCCGGACACCCCGTACTTCATCGGCAGTGGCGGCAGCGACCAGCCGCACGTTCCCTACACGAACCTGGCCGTCGTCTGCTTCGAGGCCGGGACGCTGATCGCGACGCCGAGGGGCGAGGTGGCGATCCGCGATCTCGCCCCGGGCGACCTCGTGCTCACCCGCGACAACGGAGCCCAGCCGCTCGCCTGGGCCGGAGGCATGTGTGTGGCCGGGCGGGGCAATGCCGCGCCGGTCCGCATCAGGGCGGGCACGTTCGGGGCGACGCGGGACCTGATCGTGTCGCAGCAGCACCGCCTCCTCCTGCGCCACGGCGCAGAGGAATGCCTCGTCGCCGCGAAGGCCCTGATCGACGGGCGGACCATCCTGCGCGAGAGCCGGCCGCGCGTCCGCTACATCCACCTGATGACCGAGCGGCACGAGGTCATCATCGCGAACGGCGTCGCGGCCGAGACGCTCCTGCCCGGCCCCATGGCGCTGAGCTGGCTCGCCCCCCGTGACCGGGCGCGCGTCGCCGGGATCGCGGGCGACGGGCCGTACCCGGCGGCGCGCCCGATCATCAAGCCGGGACGGTGGAAGCGGCTCGTCACGCCCCGCGGACGGGACATGCGGGCGCCCGGCCTACCGTCGCCTGTCCCCGATCACGGCGCGCCTAGACAGCCGTGGGAAGGCCGCTGATCCAGTCGCGCCCAGGCACCGCGTCGAGGAGGCTCCGGGTATAGGCGTGCTGCGGATTGGCGAAGATTTCGGCGGTGGAGCCCTGCTCGACGATCACGCCGCGCTGGAGGATGGCGATCTCCTCGCAGACGGTGGCGGCCACCCGCAGGTCGTGGGTGATGAACAGCATCGACAGGCCGAACTGCCGCCGCAGGTCGTCCAGAAGCTCCAGCACCTGCTTCTGCACCGAGACATCCAGCGCCGAGACGGGCTCGTCCG
>NZ_JBQLZP010000353.1:0-6437 GCF_052168335.1 Roseicyclus sp.
TACAATCACGGTCCCGCACGGGCGGCGGCGGGGCGCGGCCAGCCGCTGATCGTGGCCGAGGGCTACATGGACGTCATCGCGCTGGTGGCGGCGGGCTTCGAGGCGGCGGTGGCGCCGCTCGGCACGGCGATCACCGAGGAGCAGCTCCAGATGCTCTGGCGCATCTCGGGCGAGCCGGTCATCGCGCTGGACGGCGACCGGGCGGGCCTCAAGGCCGCGATGCGCCTCGTCGATCTTGCGCTGCCCACCTCGAGGCGAACCGCTCGCTCCGCTTCTGCATCCTGCCGCAGGGCCAGGACCCCGACGACCTGATCCGCACCCAGGGCCGGGAGGCGATGCAGGCCGCCATCGACGGGGCCGAGCCGCTGGTGAGGCTGCTGTGGCGGCGGGAGACGGAGGGACAGGTCTTCGACACGCCCGAACGGCGCGCGGGCCTCGACCGGCGCCTGCGGGAGGCGGTGCTCAGGATCAAGGATCAGTCGCTCCGGCGGCACTACGGCGACGCGCTGGCCGAGTTCCGCCGCGAGCTCTTCCGCCCGCAGCGGCCCGCGTCCGGCGCACCCTGGAAGAAACGCGGCTTCGCCGAGGCGCCCGTCGCGCCGCTCGCGGCGACGCGCGCGCTCGCCGGCCAGCTCGAGGGCGAGCGGCTGCGCATCGCGCTCGTCCTCGCAACCATCTGCCGCTATCCCGCGTTGATCGACGAGTTCGAGGAACGGCTCGAGCGTTTCGACCCGCGCGACGAGGAGGCCGCGCGCCTCGCCTGGTTCCTGGTGGCCACGCCCGAGCGTGAGCAGGCCCGCCTGCGCGAAGCCATTTCTGCGGCGGGGCACATCCGGACCCTTGAAAGCCTCGAGGCGACCGGCCATCTGCGCATCACGCCGTTCCTGTTTCCGGGGCGCGACGACGTGGACGCCGCTCGGCAGTGCCTCGAGGAGGAGTTCGCGAAACACGCAGCCGCCCGCGCGCTCGAGGCCGAGCTCAAGGAGGCGGCGCACGACCTGGCGGAGGCCGCGATGGAGGAGGACGGGAGGCTCGCGTTCCGGCTGAAGCAGGCCGTCAACGGCAAGCACGCCGCACTCTCCCGCCGGGAAGGCGGAAAGACCGAGCAGTTCGGGGACACGCCGGAGGCCCGGGCGGCATTCCACGAGTTGCTAAACAGTGCCGGTCAGGCGAAGAAAAATTGACCGAGGCCTGTGCGAATCAGTGATTCGCATTACATGTGATTGCAGCTGCAAGGGACCGGCGTCCGACCCGCCGGAGGCGCCCAGCACGAAAGGACGACGCCCATGGCCAAAGACACCGACGATCGCAAGACGGAAGGCGAAGAGGCCGACATCGGGCTCGACATGAGCCAGGCCGCCGTCAAGAAGATGATCGCGGACGCCAAGGCGCGTGGCTACATCACCTACGACCAGCTCAACACCGTCCTCCCGCCCGAGCAGGTGAGCTCGGAGCAGATCGAGGACGTGATGTCGATGCTCTCGGAGATGGGCATCAACGTCATCGAGGATGACGAGGCCGACGAGGACGGCGAGAACAAGGGCTCGACCGAGGTGGTCGAGACCTCGACGAGCCGCGAGATCGCGCTGGCCACCAGCGAGACGGAAAAGCTCGACCGCACCGACGACCCGGTCCGCATGTACCTGCGCGAGATGGGCTCGGTCGAGCTCCTGTCACGCGAGGGCGAGATCGCCATCGCCAAGCGCATCGAGGCCGGCCGCAACACGATGATCGCGGGCCTCTGCGAGAGCCCGCTGACCTTCCAGGCCATCACGATCTGGCGCGACGAACTTCTCGACGAGGACATCCTCCTGCGCGACGTGATCGACCTCGACGCGACCTTCGGCCGCTCGCTCGGCGAGGACGAGGACGAGCCCGTCGTCACCTCCGTCGCCAACGCCAACGCCGAGCCCTCGCGCCGCGGCGAGGACGAGCCCGAGCTCGACGCCGACGGCAACCCGATCATGAAGGAGGACGACGAGGACGAGGACGAGCAGGCCAACATGAGCCTCGCCGCGATGGAGGCCGCGCTCAAGCCGCGCGTGCTCGACATCCTCGACCGGATCGCGAACGACTACGCCCGGCTCGCCGAGATGCAGGACAAGCGCATCTCCGCCACGCTGAACGAGGACGGCAGCTTCTCGGCCGCCGCCGAGGACGAGTACCAGAAGCTCCGCTCCGAGATCGTGGAACTGGTGAACGAGCTGCACCTCCACAACAACCGGATCGAGGCGCTGATCGACCAGCTCTACGGCATCAACCGCCGGATCATGGTCATCGACAGCGGCATGGTGAAGCTCGCCGACCAGGCGCGCATCAACCGGCGCGAGTTCATCGACGAATACCGCGGCTACGAGCTCGACCCGACCTGGTGCGAGCGCATGGCCGACAAGCAGGGCCGCGGCTGGCAGGCCCTGATGGAGAAGAGCCGCGACAAGGTCGAGGAGCTGCGCTCGGACATGGCGCAGGTCGGCCAGTATGTCGGCCTCGACATCAGCGAATTCCGCCGGATCGTGAACCAGGTCCAGAAGGGCGAGAAAGAGGCCCGCCAGGCCAAGAAGGAGATGGTCGAGGCGAACCTGCGCCTCGTGATCTCCATCGCCAAGAAATACACCAACCGCGGCCTGCAGTTCCTGGACCTCATCCAGGAGGGCAACATCGGCCTGATGAAGGCTGTGGACAAGTTCGAGTATCGCCGCGGCTACAAGTTCTCGACCTACGCGACGTGGTGGATCCGGCAGGCGATCACGCGCTCCATCGCCGACCAGGCGCGCACGATCCGCATCCCCGTCCACATGATCGAGACGATCAACAAGCTGGTGCGGACGGGCCGCCAGATGCTGCACGAGATCGGCCGCGAGCCGACGCCCGAGGAACTGGCCGAGAAGCTTCAGATGCCGCTCGAGAAGGTCCGCAAGGTGATGAAGATCGCCAAGGAGCCGATCTCCCTCGAGACGCCCATCGGCGACGAGGAGGACAGCCAGCTCGGCGACTTCATCGAAGACAAGAACGCCGTCCTGCCACTGGATTCGGCCATTCAGGAGAACCTGAAGGAGACGACGACGCGGGTTCTGGCCTCGCTCACCCCCCGCGAGGAGCGGGTGCTTCGGATGCGCTTCGGCATCGGCATGAACACCGACCACACGCTCGAGGAAGTCGGCCAGCAGTTCAGCGTGACCCGCGAGCGCATCCGGCAGATCGAGGCCAAGGCGCTGAGGAAGCTGAAGCATCCGAGCCGGTCGCGGAAGCTGCGGAGTTTCCTGGATCAGTGATCCGCCCCTGATCCCACATGCGCACGCTGGCGCTGGCGATCATCCTGCTGTGTTTCGCCGGTATGGTGACGCTGATCCTCAACGTCATCCTCGGGGCGAACTACATCCCCTCCGCAGACTGGGCGGCCGGGATGGGTTGGCCGGTCTTCCTCGGCAGCCTGATCCCCGGCGGCTTCGCGGTCCTGTGGCTCCTCCGACAGGACGCGGCCGAGCCGGGCCGCGCGAAGGCCGACCGGAGCGGCCAGACGGCGGCCTATGCGCTCGGCGGCACGGTCTTCATCGGAGTGGGTCTCACCCTCGTCGTGTTCATGACGGTCCCGATGGCCCATGCGCTTCTGGTGCGGGAGACCGTCACCCATGTCTACGTCGTGGCGGATGACTGGCCGAGCAGCCGACGTCATTGCCGAAACGGGCTCGACCTCGAGCGCCTGCCGATCCTTCAGGACACGATCTGCGGGATGCCGCGCGACTTCTTCGACCGGATCGACGAGGGCGACCGGGTCGCGGTGACCGGCCTCGGCAGCCGCCTCGGCGTCTTCCCCGACACCGTCCGCGCCCTCGGGCCGTAGGACGCGGGACATACGCGCTTCACCTGAACGATCGAGCCGGTTAGTCTGGCGACGCACGCACAGGACGAGGCAAACCCCATGTCCCTCCTCTCCCGGCTCTTCGGCGGCGGCGGCAAGCCCGCTGCGAAGGAACCCGAGGTCCACAAGGACTTCCGCATCTATCCCGAGCCGCAGTCGGGCGCGGGCGGGTTCCGCCTCGCCGCGCGGATCGAGAAGGAGGTCGGCGGCGAGACGAAGGTGCACCACATGGTTCGCGCCGACACGATCCAGTCGGCGGAGGAGGCGGAGGCCTTCTCGATCCGCAAGGCCAGGCAGCTCATCGACGAGCAGGGCGAGGGCATCTTCGGCTGAGAGGGACCGGAGGGTGACCTGCCGCAGGCTTCTGCATCCCTGCCCGTCCCCGCCGCACGCGATGACATCCCCCGGCGGTCAGGCGTCGGCCCGGCTACCCGAGCCGCTCATCCGCGAGAGCGCCCTTCTCCACCCGTGGCAGACCCGCGCACAGGCGAACGCCCCCGCCGGCGGCGAGGGCGCTGCCATCGTCTCGGTGGCAGGCTCAGCGCGTCGTCGAATGCGCCGTCGCGTGGTCCGACGTCACCGGCTTGAACAGGATCACGGCGTAGATCGCCGCAAGGCCGACGAGGATGTAGACGAGGTTGGTGAACCAGCTCTCGACGCCGAAGAGCGCGGAGACGAGGTTGAAGTCGAACAATCCGACGAGGCCCCAGTTGAGGCCGCCGACGATGATCAGGATCAGTGCGATCGCGTTCAGGGCTTTCATGTCGTTTCCTCCGGGTTTCGTTACCGGTGAAACGATGCCGATACCCTGCGGTTCCATGGAAACCGGCGCGTCAGTCCCGGAGGCGGGCGAGCATCTCGGCCGCGGCCGCCTCGGCGCCGATCTCGCCCCGCGCGACGGCCTCCGCCCGGGCGGCCATCTCGGCGCGAATGCCGGGCTCGGCGAGGCGGCGGAGAAGCCCCTCGCGCACCTCCTCGCGGAACCAGTGCGACGCCTGGTCCGCGCGGGTGCGCTCCCACCAGCCCTGTCCGCGCCGCCAGTCGGCGAGCGCCCGCATCTCGTCCCACGCGCCTTCCAGCCCCGCGCCCGTGGCCGCCGAGACGGGCAGCGCCTTGGGGAAGCCCTGAGGGTCCTGCAGGCGGCGGCGCAGAAGCCGCAGCGCGCCGGCATAGTCGGCCACCGTGCGCGTCGCGGCCCCCCTGAGGTCGCCATCCGCCTTGTTGACGAGGATGAGGTCCGCCATCTCCATGATGCCGCGCTTGACGCCCTGAAGCTCGTCGCCGCCCGCAGGCGCGAGCAGGAGCACGAAGAGGTCGCACATCTGCGCCACCATCGTCTCGGACTGGCCGACGCCCACCGTCTCGATCAGCACCACGTCGAAGCCCGCCGCCTCGCAGAGCGCCACGGCCTCGCGCGTGCGCCGCGCCACGCCGCCGAGCTGGGCGGCGGCGGGCGAGGGGCGGATGAAGGCGGCCTTCTCGCGGCTGAGACGTTCCATCCGCGTCTTGTCGCCGAGGATCGAGCCACCCGACCGCGCCGAGGAGGGATCGACGGCGAGGACCGCGACGCGCAGGCCCTGCCCCGTCAGCATCATCCCGAAGGCCTCGATGAAGGTGGACTTGCCGACGCCGGGCGTGCCGGAAAGGCCGATCCGCAGCGCCTGCCGTCCCGCGCCGCGCAGCGCCTCCATGAGCGCCGTCGCCTCCGCCCGGTGGTCGGCGCGCGTGCTCTCGACCAGCGTGACGGCACGCGCCAGCGCGCGCCTGTCGCCCGCGAGGATGCGCTCGGCCAGCGTTTCGGTGTCGGTCATGGGCGTCCCGTCCTCGCAAGGCCCCGGCCCCCGTCTTTGACCGCAACCGCGCGGCCCTGTCCACCCCGGCCCGCGCGCGGGAGTTGACGCGCCCCCGCGCGCCGTCGATCTAGGGCCGATGCCCGACGCGCGCTCCACCCTGCCGATCGAAGATGTCCTGCCGGAGCTGGTCTCCGCGCTGGCGCGCGAGGGGCGCGCGGTGCTCCAGGCCCCGCCCGGCGCGGGCAAGACGACGCGGGTGCCGCTGGCGCTGCTGGAGGCGGGGGCGGAGGGGCGCATCCTGCTCCTCGAGCCGCGCCGCCTCGCCGCACGCGCGGCGGGCGAGCGCATGGCCGAAACGCTGGGCGAGCCCTGCGGACAGACCGTCGGCTACCGCATAAGGGGCGAGGCGCGGGTCTCGGCCGAAACGCGGATCGAGGTGGTGACCGAAGGCATCCTCACGCGCATGATCCAGGACACGCCGGACCTGCCGGGCGTCGGCACGGTCATCTTCGACGAGTTCCACGAACGCGCGCTGAACGCCGATCTCGGCCTCGCGCTGGCCTGGGAGGCGCGGGGCGCGCTGCGCCCCGACCTTCGCCTGCTCGTCATGTCCGCGACGCTCGATGCCGGGCCGGTGGCGGCGCTGCTCGACGGCGCGCCGCTGATCTCCTCCGAGGGCCGCGCCTACCCGGTGGAGACGGTCTGGCTCGACCGGCCGCTGCCGCAGGGCGCGCGGTGGGAGGAGGCGATGGCCGACCTGATCCTCCGCGCCATGACGGAGGCAG
>NZ_JBQLZP010000354.1:0-2249 GCF_052168335.1 Roseicyclus sp.
ACCGAGAAGCCCCAGCAGGACCGCGGCCCCGATGGCCGCCACCGGGCCCCCGCCCCCCTCCATCCCGAAGGTCGCGTCGAGCCAGGCCCGCGCCTCGCGCAGCGCGGGCGGCGAATAGAGGACGCCCACGTGCTCCACCATCGGCGCGGCCACCGCGCGGCGGGCGAAACCCTCGCCGGGGGTGCCGACGGTCTCGCCCTCCTCCGCGCCGATCTCGGCCATGACGCGCACCGCCTCTTCGCGCAGCATCGCCTCCCATGCGCCGTTCACGATGAGGAGGTTGCGCGGCTCCTCCGCCGTCACGGCCTGCGAGAAGAGGGATACGCCGACGATCGCCTCGACGCGCGGATCGCGCAGCCCCTGCCGCACCACGATGTCGGACGCCATCGAATGCCCGAGAAGCGCCACGCGCGGTGCGGCACCGGTGGCGGCGAGCGCGGCATCGGTCACGCGCGCGGTCTCGTCCATCAGGAGGCGCGTGGTCCCGTCGACGGAGGTGACATCGCCCGACATCGGCACCGGGTTCCGCCCATGCCCCTCGAAGTCGAAGCTCGCCGTCACGTAGCCCGCCTGCGCCAGAGTGAGCTGCCAGGCCGCCATGAGCTGGCGCGAGCCGGCGAAACCGTGGGCGATGACCACGAGCGGCCCGTCCGCGCCCGGGCGCTGCATCAGCGTCACCGGGGTGGAGCCGGCCCGGATCTCGCGGATCTCGAGCCCGGCGCGCGGCCGCTCCAGAAGGACGAGGCCCGTGACGAGCGCGAGGACCGCCAGAACCCCGAGGATCGCCCGTCTCGCCAATGTCGTCTCCCTGCCTGCCTCCCGGACAAAGCTAGGCTTCGCCCCGGCCGTTCCAACCACATCGCGCTGGCCCTTGCCATGCGACCATGCTTTATGCCCGGAAACCGCGGACCGGATGCAAGATGCACACGATCACCCTCGTCACGAATCCCGCGATGTTCCTCGACCCCGCGCTGGTCGACAGCCTGCGCAACGCGATGGGGGGCGGAACGGCCGTCTGGCTCGACCCGCGCCACGCGGCGGAGTTCGAGGTGCCGAAGCTGCCGCGCGACCTCGACGGCGTCTGGCGCAGCCTCCAGGCCGAGGGCGTGGACCTCGTGGCGCAGCCCTCGGGCGATCGCAAGCGCCGGATGCTGCTGGCCGACATGGACTCGACCATGATCGGGCAGGAATGCATCGACGAACTGGCCGCCGAGGCGGGCGTGGGTGCGGCCGTCTCGGCCATCACCGCGCGCGCCATGAACGGGGAGCTCGACTTCGAGGGCGCCCTGACCGAGCGCGTGGCGCTGCTGAAGGGGTTGCCGGAGACGACGATCGAGACCGTGCTCGCCCGCCGCATCCGGCCCATGCCGGGGGCGGAGACGCTGGTGGCCACCATGAAGGCCAACGGTGCGCATACCGCGCTGGTCTCGGGCGGCTTCACCGCCTTCACCGAGGTCGTCGCCGCGCGCCTCGGCTTCCACGAGCATCGGGCCAACACGCTTCTCTCCGAGGGTGGGGCGCTGACAGGAAGCGTGGCGCAACCGATCCTCGGACGCGACGCGAAGGTGCAGGCGCTCGAGGAGATCTCGGCGCGGCTCGGCATCTCGGCGGGGGACGTGCTGGCCATCGGGGACGGGGCCAACGACCTCGGCATGATCGAGCGGGCGGGAACCGGCGTCGCCCTGCATGCCAAGCCCGTGGTGCAGGCGGCCGCGCCGCACCGGATCAACCACGGCGACCTGACCGCGATCCTGTTCCTCCAGGGCTATTCCCGCGACGAGTTCGTCACGCCCTAGGCGGCGAGGACACGCGCCTCGCGGCCGGTGACCTGCGGCCGGGCCAGCGGCTGGGCGCGCATCGCGTCCACGAGGTGCCGGAACCGCGCGGGGAGGGCCTTGCGGATCTCGTCCTCGTGGCGCTCGAGGCTGGTGGCCGGGAAATAGCTCTCCGACCAGGTGCCTGCGGTGCGGATGATCTCGTGCCGCTCGAGAAGGACGTGCAGGTAGGTGACACGACCCCGCGGCACCCGCGCGACGCCCGGCAGCCCCACGAGATGCACGGCGGAGACCAGCACCTCGGGCTGGCCGAAGTTCAGCTCGGCCTGCCAGCCCGCGACATGCATCCGGTGCTGCGGCGAGACGGCGAAGGCCTCGGTGTTGCCGAGCGCGCCCGCCTCGAAGCGCACCGGCGCGTGAGTGGCATTCGCGCGGAGCACGGTGCGCCCGACCCAGAGGACCGGCTGCGGCCCG
>NZ_JBQLZP010000355.1:0-3984 GCF_052168335.1 Roseicyclus sp.
AGGGCGCGCCCTCGGGCGAGGTGATCGCGTCGTTCCCGAGGTAGGACAGCACGTCGTCGTGACAGATGACCGAGATGTCCCGCCCGAGCCGGAGCCCGCGCTCGCCCGCGGCGCGGCGCACGCCGATGGCCGGGATGATCGAGGAGACGAGGAAGGCCGTCGGCGGCGCCTCGGCGTCGAGCATCGCGGCGGCGGAGGTGTAGCCGTATTGTTCGGTCATCGTGCCTTCGCGCAGGTGGCGCGGATCGGCGCGGCAGCCGCGGTCGGCCAGCGCCTCCTCGAAACCGCGGCGGCGCCGCGCGGCGAAGTCGAAATCCTCCTGCCCGTTGATCAGCGCGATGCGGCGGTGCCCGAGGTCGAGCAGGAACTCGGTGGCACGGCGGAAGGCGCGGACATTGGCGATGTCGAGCCAGGAATAGGCCTCGTACTCGCCGGTGCGGCCATGGACGAGGAAGGGCAGGCCGAGCTCGCCCAGGAGCGCGATGCGCCCGTCCTCGACGCGGGGCGACTGGACCATGACGCCGTCGACCGAACCGTTCGCGGCCATCTGGCGATAGGCGCGCTCGGCCTCGCCGGCGGGCACGATGGAGAGGAGCAGGTCGTAGCCCTCGCGGGCATAGACCTCGCCCGCGCCGGCGAGGAAGTCGGCGAAGATCGGGTTCACCATCTCCTCGCGGCCCGAAAGCGGCATGACGTGCCCGATGGTCATCGCACGGCCCGTGGCGAGGCGCCGGGCGCGCGAGTTCGGGGCATAGTTCGCTGCATGGGCGGCGGCGAGGACGCGGGCGCGCGTCTCCTCCCGGACCTCGGGATACCCGTTCAGCGCGCGGCTGACGGTGGTCTGAGACAGACCGAGCGACTCGGCCAGCTCCTTGAGATTCATCCCGGATTCCGTTCCAAAGCGCTTTCAAGCGGGACCGAGGCTAATCTCCCGGCAGTTGTCTTGTCAAAGATTCATCTCTGCTCGATTTTTCTGCACCTGCGAGATACGGCATTATTTTCAAACGACATATCATTGCCGGATTGACTTATTCCCTGTCATCCGAAAGGGTGCGCGTAACCCAAAGCGCTTTGGGCGTGTGCTTACGCGTGTCACGGCAGCGTTGGGGCGAGAACCCGCCGGGAACGACCGGCGCAAATCTTGGGAGGATATCTCGATGAAGACCCGTTTCTTCACCAGCGCGGCCGCGCTTGCTCTCGTGGCGGGCACGGCGCAGGCGCAGGATCTCGTGTTCCCCATCGGCGAGGGGGATTTCAACTGGGACAGCTACCAGGCCTTCGCGGACGGGACGGACCTGTCGGGCCAGACGCTGACCATCACCGGCCCCTGGACGGGCGCGGACGCCGAGCTCGTGGAATCGGTGCTGGCGTATTTCGAGGAAGCCACCGGCGCGTCCGTGGAATACTCGGGCTCCGACAGCTTCGAGCAGGACATCGTGATCGCAACGCAGGCCGACAGCCCGCCGAACATCGCCGTGTTCCCGCAGCCGGGCCTGATGACCGACCTCGCCGCGCGCGGCGAGCTCGCCGCGATGGAGCAGGACACCGCCGACTGGATCCGCGAGAACTACGCCGCGGGCGAAAGCTGGGTCTCGCTCGGCAGCGCCGCGGGGCCTGACGGCTCCGAGAACCTCTACGGCTTCTTCTACAAGGTCGACCTCAAGTCGCTGGTCTGGTACTCGCCCGAGCAGTTCGACGAGGCGGGCTACGACGTTCCCCAGACGATGGAAGAGCTGATCGCGCTGTCCGACCAGATCGTCGCGGACGGCGGCACGCCCTGGTGCATCGGCCTCGGCTCGGGTGCGGCGACCGGCTGGCCCGCGACCGACTGGGTCGAGGACATGATGCTCCGCACCCAGCCGCCTGAGGTCTACGACCAGTGGGTGTCGAACGAGATCCCGTTCGACGATCCGGCCGTCGTCGGCGCGATCGAGGCCTACGGCACCTTCGCGCGGAACAACGACTACGTTTCGGGCGGCTCGGAGGCGGCGGCGACGACCGACTTCCGCGACAGCCCCGCGGGCCTCTTCTCGTTCCCGCCGGAGTGCTACATGCACCGCCAGGCGTCGTTCATCCCGACCTTCTTCCCCGAGGACGCGGATTACGACTTCTTCTACTTCCCGGCCTTCGAGGCGCAGGACCTCGGCAACCCGGTGCTGGGCGCGGGCACGCTGTTCTCGATCACCGAGGATTCCGACGCGGCGCGGGCCTTCATCGACTTCCTCCAGACCCCCATCGCGCATGAGGTCTGGATGGCGCAGTCGGGCTTCCTCACGCCCCACACCGGCGTGAATTCCGAGCTCTTCGGGTCCGAGACGATCCGGAACATGAACGACATCCTGCTGAACGCGACCACGTTCCGCTTCGACGCCTCGGACCTGATGCCGGCCGAGATCGGCGCGGGCGCCTTCTGGACCGGCATGGTGGACTATACCACCGGCGCGGACGCGGCGACCGTCGCGGGCCAGATCCAGGATCGCTGGGACCAGCTGAACTGATCGGCGCCTGAGGCGCCCATGCGCCGGCCCGGGAACATTCCCCGGGCCGGCCGCCACCAGCCCCGGCGGCGCTGCCGCCCGCCGGGACGGGCTTCGCGCGCAGCGCGGGCGACAGAGGGGAGGGGACGGCCATGAACCCCATGATCCAGGGGATCATCACGATCATCGTCGGCGTGGGTGGATGCGTCGGCTACTTCTACTTCGCGAACATGGTGCTCGACCGGGTGATCTTCCCGGCGAAGGGCCCGAACGCGGGGCGGAACATCAACCGCGCCAACGCGGTCAGGCCCTGGCTCTTCCTGTTTCCCGCGATGTTCGCGCTCGGCCTCTACCTCGTCTACCCGGTCTTCGGCTCCTTCATCCGGTCGCTCTACAACCGGGCGGGAACCGAGTTCGTGGGCTTCGGCAACTACGCCAGCCTCTTCGGCGACGAGGGTTTCCGCACGGCCTTCCTGAACAACTTCCTCTGGATCCTCGTCGTGCCCGCGATGGCGACCTTCCTCGGTCTTCTCGTCGCGCAGCTGACCGACAGGCTGTCCTGGGGCAACATCGCCAAGTCGCTGATCTTCATGCCGATGGCGATCTCCTTCGTGGGCGCGTCGCTGATCTGGCGCTTCGTCTACGCCAACGATCCCGACATCGGCATCATCAACGCGATCCGCGTCTACTTCGGAGCCGATGCGCTCGACCCGCTGCAGGTGCCGTTCTGGAACAACTTCTTCCTCATGGTCATCCTGATCTGGATCCAGACGGGCTTCGCCATGGTGATCCTGTCGGCCGCGCTCCGCGGCATCCCCGAAGAGACGGTCGAGGCCGCGATCATCGACGGCGCGAACCCGTTCCAGATCTTCTTCAAGATCAAGGTGCCGCAGATCATGGGCACGATCGTGGTGGTCTGGACGACCATCACCATCCTCGTGCTGAAGGTCTTCGACATCGTCTACACGATGACGGGCGGCAACTTTAACACCGAGATCCTGCCCAGCTACATGATGGACTTCATGTTCCGCGACGACGGGCGCGCGACGGCGGTGGCCTTCGTCATCATGATCGTGGTCCTGCCGGTGATGATCTGGAACATCCGGCAGGCCCGCAAGGAAATGCGCTGAGGGGGAGGAGACGAGATGGACAATATCGCCGGAAAGAAATCCTCGCTCACCTGGGCCGTGAACATCACGGTGGTGTTCCTCGTCATCCTCTGGCTGGTGCCGACCGTGGGGCTTCTGGTCTCGTCCTTCCGCGACCGGGCGCAGATCGCCGTCTCGGCCTGGTGGGAGGCGCCGTTCCCGGTCGAACAGGCCTTCCGCGCGCGCGCCGAGGGCGCGGTCTCGGGCGGCGACGGGATGTGGACGATCACGGGCAACGTCTTCGAGGCCTCCGAGGTCGCCGCCGACTTCGAGGGACGCGAGCGGCCGCCGATCGCCGCCTTCGGCCTGGCCGGGCGGGCCCCCCGCGAGTTCGCCGCCGGCCCCGAGATCGAGGACCG
>NZ_JBQLZP010000356.1:0-6824 GCF_052168335.1 Roseicyclus sp.
CCGGCGTTGCCCAGCGTCTCGCGCGCACCCGCCGCGTTCTCGCCCCCGATTTCCGCGGTCACGGCGACAGCGCCCGGCCGACCGACGCCTCGGCCTACGGGCGCAGGCTCCTCGCCGATCTCGAGGCGCTGCTCGACCAGAACGACCTCGAGACCGCCGATGTGGCCGGGTTCTCCATGGGGGCCGAGATCGGCCTCGCCTTCGCGGTCCATCGACCCGACAGGGTGCTGAGCCTGACGCTCGCCGGGTCCGGCTGGTCGCCCGAAGGGATCGTGGCCGAGTATCGCCGTTGGTTCGATGCGCTGTCCGGGTCGTCCCACACGCCCGACGCGCTGGCCGCACTGATCGAGGGCATTCCCGAGATCACCGGCCTTCCCGAGGAGGCGGTGGCGGCGCTTCCCATGCCCGTCTTCGGGATCATCGGAGAGCGCGACGGCGAACGCCCCTACATGGAGCGTCTGGCCCGCGTGCTCCCCGGGTTCCGCCACGTCGTCCTGCCGGGGGCCGATCACCTCGACACCTGGCGCAGCGCGGAGCTGCCGGACCTCCTCGCGCGCGCCATCGACGGGAACCTCTAGGAAAAAAAAGGCCCGGGGTTTCCCCCGGGCCCAACCACCTTTCGGTGCACCTTGCTCTCTCAATGCACGACGGCGTCATCCGGTTTCGGCCGGTTCGACGCGGCGACGCGCCCGCCGACGATCAGACCGTCCGGCCCCGCCGTCACGGACAGCGTCTCGCCGTCCCGAACGTCGCCGGCGAGGATCATCTCGGCCAGCGGATCCTGCAGAGAACGCTGGATCACGCGCTTCAGCGGACGCGCCCCGAAGACCGGGTCGTAGCCTTCGTCGGCCAGCCAGCTCCGCGCGCTTGGATCGAGCTCCAGCACGATCTTGCGCTGCGCCAGCCGCTTCTCGAGGCGGGCGAGCTGGATCGTCACGATGCCGGTCATGTCGGCCCGCGTCAGGCGGTCGAAGACGATCATGTCGTCCAGCCGGTTCAGGAACTCCGGCCGGAAGTGCGCCCGCACCGCGTCCATGACGTCGCGCTTGGCCTGCGCGGCATCGGCCCCCTCGGGCAACTGGCTCAGCGCCTGGCTCCCGAGGTTCGAGGTCAGGACGATGATCGTCTGCTTGAAGTCGACCGTGCGCCCCTGCCCGTCCGTCAGGATGCCGTCGTCGAGCACCTGCAGGAGCACGTTGAACACCTCCGGGTGCGCCTTCTCGACCTCGTCGAAGAGGATCACCTGGTAGGGCCTGCGCCGCACCGCCTCGGTGAGGACACCGCCCTCGTCATAGCCGACATAGCCCGGAGGCGCGCCGATCAGCCGGGCGACGGAGTGCTTCTCCATGAACTCGCTCATGTCGATGCGCACCATCGCCTGGTCGTCGTCGAAGAGGTATTCGGCCAGCGCCTTGGTCAGCTCGGTCTTGCCGACGCCGGTGGGGCCGAGGAAGAGGAACGAGCCGAGCGGCCGGTTCTCGTCCTGCAACCCCGCCCGCGCGCGGCGGACGGCGCGGCTTACGGCGCCGACGGCCTGCGTCTGGCCCACGACGCGGCGGCCGAGCTCCTCCTCCATGCGCAGGAGCTTCTCGCGTTCGCCCTCCAGCATCTTGGCGACCGGAATGCCCGTCCAGCGCGCGATGACCTCGGCGATCTGCTCGGGGCGGACGGCTTCCTCGACCATGACGTCCTCGTCCTGGTCCTCGGCCTGCGCCAGTTCCTTCTCGAGCCCGGGGATCACGCCGTAGGACAGCTCCCCCGCCCGCGCGAGATCGCCGTTCCGCTTCGCGACCTCAAGCTCGGCCCGCGCCTGGTCGAGACGTTCCTTGATGGTCCGCGCCGACTCGAGCTTGTCGCGCTCGGCCTGCCACTTCGCGGTCAGCTCGGCCGATTGCTGCTGGAGGTTCGACAGCTCCTTCTCGAGCGTCTCGAGCCGCTCCTTCGAGGCCTGGTCGTCCTCCTTCTTCAGCGCCTCGGCCTCGATCTGCATCTGCAGGATCTGCCGGTCGAGCGCGTCGAGCTCCTCGGGTTTCGAATCCACCTCCATCCGCAGGCGCGAGGCGGCCTCGTCCACGAGGTCGATCGCCTTGTCGGGCAGGAAACGGTCGGTGATGTAGCGATGCGAGAGGGTCGCCGCCGCGACCAGCGCGGCGTCCGAGATCCGCACGCCGTGGTGCAGCTCGTACTTCTCCTTGATGCCGCGCAGGATCGACACGGTGTCCTCGACCGTCGGCTCCTCCACCATCAGCGGCTGGAAGCGCCGGGCCAGCGCCGCGTCCTTCTCCACGTACTTGCGGTACTCGTCGAGCGTCGTGGCGCCCACGCAGTGCAACTCGCCCCGCGCCAGCGCCGGCTTGATCAGGTTGGCCGCGTCCATCGCGCCGTCCGTCTTGCCCGCGCCCACGAGGACGTGCATCTCGTCGATGAAGAGGATGATCTCGCCGGCGGCGGCCTCGATTTCCTTCAGGATGGCCTTCAGACGCTCCTCGAACTCGCCGCGATACTTCGCGCCCGCGATCAGCGCGCCCATGTCGAGCGCCATGAGCTTCTTGTTCCGCAGGCTCTCGGGCACGTCGCCGTTGACGATCCTGAGCGCCAGGCCCTCGGCGATGGCGGTCTTGCCGACGCCGGGCTCGCCGATGAGGACGGGGTTGTTCTTGGTGCGCCGCGACAGGACCTGCATGGCGCGGCGGATCTCCTCGTCGCGGCCGATGATCGGGTCGATCTTGCCCTCCCGCGCGGCCTCGGTCAGGTCGCGGGCGTATTTCTTGAGGGCGTCGTAGCTCTCCTCGGCGCTCGACGAATCGGCGGTGCGCCCCTTGCGGAGGTCGTTGATCGCGGAGTTGAGGGCCTGCGCGTTCACCGCCCCCGCGTCGAGCGCGTCCTTGGCCCCCGACTTCACCATGGCGAGCGCGGTCAGCATGCGCTCCACGGTGACGAAGCTGTCACCGGCCTTCTGCGCGAGCTTCTCGGCCTCGGACAGGACCTTGGCGGTCTGACCGTCGAGATAGAGCTGGCCCGCGTCGCCCGTGACCTTCGGCATCTTGCGCAGGGCCACGTCGAGCGCATCGCGCACCCGATCCGGGGCGCCGCCCGCCCGCGAGATCAGGCTCGCGGCCATGCCCTGTTCGTCGTCCAGAAGTGCCTTCAGCAGGTGCTCGGGCACCAGCTTCTGATGGTCCTCCCGCTGCGCGATGGTCTGCGCGGCCTGAAGGAAACCGCGTGCGCGGTCGGTGAACTTCTCCAAGTTCATCACGTCTCTCCTCTTCCAAGCGCCCGCTCCCGCCTCCACCCGCCGATGCGGCATGGAGGCTTCGGGCCTCGTCCGAGGATATGGGAAGCGTGGTGGCGCGCCGCAAGCATCCGCCCGGCGGCGCCGCGCCGCAGGCTACTGCCCCTGCGGCTCCTCTTCCTCCTCCACGCCGGGGACCTCCATCTCGGTCTCGTCGGCGATCTGAGGCAGGATCGGCTCGGCGTCCTCGCCGAAAGGCTCCAGGCCCTCGGCCGTCGGGCTGGCCGGAGGCTCGTCGCCCGACTGGAGGAGCGCGGGGACGTTGTCGGTGTTGATCGTCTGGTCGATCACCTCGTCGGGCGCGGTGCCCTCGGTCAGGCCGCCGCGCGGGCTGTCCGCCGGGCCGTCGGGCAGCGTGCCCGAGCCCGTCGGCCGCAGCTCCTGCTGGCCCTCGAAAAGCGCGTCGTCCGCGCGCTCGGCGGGCTGGCCGGACCAGAAGATGGCGAGCGCGACGAACCCCACGACCACGGCGGCGAGGATCACACCGATGAGGGGGGAACCGATCGTGCGGCGTCTTTCGGGGGGGCGGGTCATGGATCTCTCCGCTTGCGGGTGCCGGTCACACCCAGAGGATGGTGGCCGCGACGACGAGGGCGGCGAGGAACAGCACCAGCCACAGGCTCGGCGGCAGGCGGCGCGAGGAGCGCCCGCGCTCCGCGGTCTGCATGGCGCCGCGATGGGCGACCTCGCCGGACAGGCCCGGCCGCTCGCCCGGCGCGGGCCGGTTCCGGCGCGGATCGACGCCGTGGATCGGGTCATCGGCGCGCGCGTCGGACGGCGGCTCGGGTGCCGCGCCGGTGCGCGGGTCGCGGACGCGGCGCGGTGGTGCGTGCTGTGCCATGGTAACCTCCGGTTGCCGGCGTTCGGGGTCTCAACGCGCGCCCGCGGCGCCCTGTTCCGTCCGGTGACATCCCGCCCAATCGCCCGCCCCACTTCGGCCGGCTTCCGCCGATCGCCTTGCCGGTCCCATTTTCGCCCGTTTCCCGACACGCCCCCGCCCGGAACCGGGCGACACTCGGAGATGGGCGTCACCAACGAACGCCCGACCTTGGAGGGAAAGAAGAATGAGGCACATGAGGCATACGATCATCGTCACGAGCATCCTCCTGGGGATGTCCGGCGCCATCGCGCTGGCCAGTCCCGGAGGCGCGGGTCCGCATCACGTGGCGGCCCGGATGCAGAATTGAATCCCCCGCTGTCCCCCGCCGTGCGCGGGGGGCAGCGCCCCGTTTGGCTTGACTTGCCTCCGGCGTGACGCGAGACACGGGCGCGGCAGCCCGGAGCACTCCCTATGTCAGATGACCGCCTGATCGTCGCCCTCGACGTCTCGAACGCCGTGGAGGGCCTCGCCCTCGCCGACCGCATCGGTGACGCGGTCTCGTTCTACAAGATCGGGCTCGGGATGCTGACGGGCGGGGGCCTCGCGCTCGCCAACGAGCTGAAGCAGGAGCGCGGCAAGCGCATCTTCCTCGACATGAAGTTCTTCGACATCGGCGCGACGGTCGAGAAGGCGGTGCGCGGGATCGCGGCCTTCGACCTCGATTTCCTCACCGTCCACGGCGACCCGCAGGTGGTTCGCGCTGCGACGGAGGGGGCTTCGGGCACCGGGCTGAAGATCCTCGCCGTCACGGTGCTGACCTCGAACGACCGCGCGGACCTCGACGCCAACATGATCGTCCCGGGCGACGTGGCCGAGATCGTGGCGACCCGCGCCGCCCGCGCCTTCGACGCCGGGGCGGACGGCGTGATCGCCTCCCCCCACGAGGCCGCGATGATCCGCGCCCTGCCGGAGGCCCGTGGCCGCCTGATCGTCACGCCCGGTGTGCGGCCGGAAGGAAGCGACAGGGGCGACCAGAAGCGTGTCGCCACGCCCGCCGAGGCGATCCGGAGCGGGGCCGATCACATCGTCGTCGGCCGCCCCGTCTGGCAGGCGGCGGACCCCGCCGCCGCCGCGCGCGCGATCCTGGCGACGTTGCCCTGAGACGAGGCCTCAGTTCTCGTTTATGTCCCGGTCGAAGGTCTTGACCTGGTTTCGGTAGACGCCGACCCAGCGGCGCAGCGCGAGCCACGCCAGCAGCGACACCACGGCGAAGACCAGCAGCAGCACCGCGAGGTTCCCGGCGAGCCAGACAGCGAGCGGTCCGCCGACCAGCAGGATCAGCGCGATCACCGCCGCGCCGATGGCGAAACCGAGAAGCACGAAGGACGGCAGGATCACCTCGCCGATGGCGAGGACGACGGCCGCCGCCCCCCAGACCCACCACGCGCCCCACATCAGCTCCGCCCCCGCAGCATCTGGAACGCCTTGCCGAAGGCGTCCACGGCGTCGGCCGGAACGATGACGGTCTGGTTGCCCTGCTTGCCGGCGACCTGGGCGATGGCCTTCACCTGTTCGAGCGCGATGTTGTACTGGACCGCCTCCAGGCCTCCCCGCGCGATGGCTTCGGCGACGACGCCGGTGGCATAGGCCTCGGCGTCCGCCTCGACGCGGCGGGCCTCGGCCTGCTGGCGGGCGGCGTAGAGGTCTGCGTCGGCGGCGAGCTCGACCGCGCGCTTCTGGCCCTCGGCGCGGGTCACGGCGGCGCGCCGCTCGCGCTCGGCGTTGAGCTGCTGGAGCATCGCGTCACGGGTCGCCTGGTCGAGGCCGACGTCGAGGATCTCCGCCCGCGTCACCTCGATGCCCCAGTCGTTGACCGCGCCCTCGACGCTTTCCTTGATCCGCGCGATCAGGCTGGCGCGGTTCGACTGCACCTCGTCGAGTTCCATCTTGCCGATCTCGGCCCGCACGATGCCCGCGACCGTCGTCGCGATGGCCGCATCCACGTCGCGGATGCGGTAGACGGTCTTTTCGGGCTCGAGCACCCGATAGAACACGCTCGTCTCCACGACGAGCAGCACGTTGTCGAGGGTGATCGCGTCCTGGCTCGCGGTCGGCAGCTGCCGCTCGAGGATCGAGACCCGGTGCGCCACGCGGTCGAGGAAGGGCACGATGAAGTTGATGCCGGGACCGAGGACCGACTTCAGCCTCCCGAACCGCTCCACCACGTGCTGCTCGGACTGCGGCACGATGCGGATGGCGAGGAAGATGCAGAGGATGATGAAGAGCGCGAGCAGAAGCAGCACGAGATTGCCGCCGAAAAGCTCGCCGATGACCTGGTCCATATCGAAACTCGTCTGTTGGGGCTCTTGCTTCATGCCGCATCCTATGCGCAGCGACAGGGGCCAAAGATAGGCGAAAATTGGCCACGCGGTCGGGGAATTTCACCCCTCCGCTCCCCTTTCAGGCCCGCACGAGCCGCGGCTGGCCATCCGGGCGCGCGATCTCGCCCGCCGCCTCCATCTCGTCGCGCACAAGCGTGCAATGCCAGCCGAGCGGCCCGAGCCGCCCGAGGTCGCCCTGCGACATCCGCGCCTTGACCGCCCCCGGCAGCGCCGCGAGCGAAAGCCCCTCCGGCCCCGCGCCCTCGACGGCATGGAGGATCGCGCGGCGCACGGCGTGGAACTTCCACGCCGCGACGGGCGTGACCTCGCC
>NZ_JBQLZP010000357.1:0-3025 GCF_052168335.1 Roseicyclus sp.
GCGAACACGGTGACGAAGGCGTGCAGTCGCGGGTTCTCCACCGCGATGCGGGAGAGGCAGTCCTCGACGAGGGCGCGGGACGACCGCGCACCCCCGGCCAGCGCCGCCCCGAGTTCCCGAAGGTTCATGTCCATCGCGTCGTCCTCCCGCGCCTCGCTTCGGAGCCGACTTTGCCGAGGCGCCGGGGGAAATCCCAATCCTCTCAGATGGAGCAGATGACGCGAACTGACGCTAGCCGAGCGTCGGAAATCGGAAATGGTTCGGTCAGCCCTCGGCCGACGGGGCCAACGGGTCGGCGCGCAGGGGCGGCGCGAGCTCGCCGGACGGCCTGCACAGGTAGGCCGCGACCACCTCGGGGATCTCGGGCGAGCCCGGCGCGTAGAGGCGGCAGCGGCGCAGCGATTCGCGCGCGCCGACGTTGCGCCCGACGTATTCCAGCATGATCCGTGCGGCCGAGGGCTGGCGCGTGTCGGCGCCCGAGACGCCCATGGTCAGCCCGCTCAGGAGCGAGACGCGGTTGCGGTAGACCGGGAAGAGGATCGTGTGCGTCAGCTCCGACCCGGTCAGCGTCTCCTGGTCGAGCATGTGGATGCGGTCGCCCACCTCGAGGACGAGGCCGCGATACTTGTACACGTCCGGCGGCCCGTCGCGGCCGTCGTTCAGCCGCTCGATCCGGCGGTAGGCGACGAAGTCCTGCCAGGCGTAGATGTGCAGCAGCGAGCGCAGGATGAAGCCCGGCCGCGAGAGCGAGGCATAATAGGCGTAGTAGTAGCCGATGTAGCGCCCAAGGTGCCCCTTCTGGCGCTGCGCCTGCACCAGGAGCGCGTCGAGCGCCTCGGGCACCGGCGGGGCGTCGCCCGACCGGTGCGGGCGCAGTTGCAGGATGCGCCGGAACTGGTCGTGCGGCATGAGGATCTCGAACTCGTCCACGCCGAGGAAATCGCAGATGCGGCGGAGGTTGTGCCGCGACGGGAAGGCGGCGCCCGACAGGTACTTGGTGAACTGCTGCCGGTTGATGCCGAGCTTGCGGCAGACATCCGAGACCGAGGGCGAGAAGCTGCAGGCGAAGCGCAGGTTGGCGACGAAGTTGCCGGAGGTGTAGTCGAGCGCCTCTGTCATGGGTTGGCTTCCCGAAAGCGTCAGGTCGCGTCAGAAGCTAGCCCGACCCGTTGTTGTTCGCAAGCGCGGCACCGCGTTACGGTTTCTTAACACGATCACGACCCAAAAGCCCCGGCCAGCTCGGCGCGTCTGCGCCGGACGGGGCGCTGCTGCCCAACGAAGATGATCGCCCACCAACGTACCGGAGTACTGAGATGAAGTCCTTTTTCCTGACCGCAGCGGGCCTCGCCCTCGCCACGGCGCTGTCCGTCGGCGGCGCGCTGGCGCAGACGCAGGGTGGCACGCTCGTGCAGATCACCCAGCCCGAGCCCCCCAACCTCGCGCCCTATGTCTCGACCTCGGGGCCGATCGCCCAGGTCACGTCTAAGGTCTTCGACGGCCTCCTGGAATACGACTTCGACCTGCAGCCGCAGCCCTCGCTTGCCGAGAGCTGGGAGGTTTCGGCCGACGGCCTGACCATCACCTTCAACCTGCGCGACGACGTCGTCTTCCACGACGGCACGCCGCTGACCTCCGAGGACGTGCGCTTCACCATCATGGACGTGCTGCGCGAGGCCCATCCCCGCGGCATCGCCACCTTCCGCAACGTGACCGCGGTGGAGACGCCCGATCCGCATACCGCGATCTTCCGGCTCGACGCGCCCGCACCCTACCTGATGATGGCGCTGCACTCGGCCGAGAGCCCGATCCTGCCGGCGCACATCTACGGCGAGGGCGACATCCGCGCCCATGGCAACGCCAACGATCCCATCGGCTCGGGCCCCTTCGTCTTCACCGAGTGGCGCCGGGGCGAATTCGTGCGCCTCGACCGGAACGAGAACTACTGGCGCGACGGCCAGCCCTATCTCGACCGGATCGTGGTGCGCTTCATCGCCGACGCTTCGACCCGCACCGCGGTGCTCGAGCAGGGCGAGGCCCATGTCGCGGGCTTCGGCGCGGTGCCCTACCAGGACGTCCGCCGCCTCGAGGCGCTCGACACGATCGAGGTGACGACCCGTGGCTACGAGATGATCTCGCCCATCGTCGAGATGATCTTCAACACGCAGGAGCCGCCCTTCGACAACCACCTCGTGCGCCAGGCGGTGAACTACGCCATCGACCGGCAGTTCGTGATCGACAACGTCTGGTTCGGCTACGGCGTCCCGGCCTCGGGTCCGATCAGCTCGAACTTCGAGCCCGCGGGCCTCTTCGGGCGGGGCATCGACTTCTCCGTGCCGGACCGGATCGACATCGCCAACCGGCTGCTGGACGAGGCGGGCTTCCCCCGCGGCGCCGACGGCATCCGCTTCGAGATCACCCATGACGTGACGCCCTATGGCGAGGAATGGCAGCGCTTCGGCGAGATCGTGGTGCAGAACCTCGCCGAGATCGGCATCCGCGCCACGATCCGCTACGAGGACCTGCCGACCTGGCTCGCACGGACCTACACGGACTACGACTTCCAGCTCACGTCGAACTTCCTGTTCAACCAGGCCGACCCGGTGATCGGCGTGCATCGCGGCATCCATTCGGACCGCATCCTGCCCGGCACCGTCTTCGTGAACGGCTCGCGCTGGTCCTCGCCCGAGACGGACGCCCTGATGGACGCCGCCACCGTGGCCACGGACACCGCAACCCGGCAGGAGGCCTACCAGGCGCTCGTGCCGCTGGTGACCGAGGCGAGCCCCGTGGCCTACGTGCTCGAGCTCCGCTACCCGACGGTTCTGAGCACGCAGTTCGCCGACGTGATCACCACGCCCATCGGCATCTACGGCAACTACGCCTTCGCGCATCAGCGCTGAGGCCCGCCCGAAGCGCCCCGGCGGCCGAGCGCCGCCGGGGTCGTGCATTTTCAAGTACCGGGACGCTCCGCGCCATGAAGAACGCCTCGATCGGCGCCTACATCCTGCGCCGCCTGTTGCAGACG
>NZ_JBQLZP010000358.1:0-7998 GCF_052168335.1 Roseicyclus sp.
CCCTGCCGCTCCTGCCCGAGGCGCCTGCGGGCTGGTCCTTCGCGGTGGTCCTGCCGCTGACGGCGCTCGGCACCTTCGCCTGGATGCGCGCGATCCTGCGGGCGATCCGGGGCGCTGGCGGAGCGCTTCGCCCGGGGCCCCGTTGACCGGTCCGCTGGCGCCGCCGCCCCGGCCGGAAGCGCCCCGGTCCGGTCCTGCGCGGCGATCCGGTCGATGAAGCTGCCCGGCGCCCTCGCGGGGATGCCCGGGGCGATCCGGGGCGCGTCGGCGGTAACGTCCCGTTAACCAATTCGCGCCTAGCCTCGCGCCCATGTCCGCATGGCCCGACACCGGATTCGAGGATCCGCCGCTCGACTTCACGCCGCCCCCCGCCGAGGACGAGCGGGAGCGGCTGATGCGGCTGCGCCTGATCCGCTCGCGCCGGGTCGGGCCCGCGACCTACCTGCGCCTGATGGCCGAGCACGGCCGGGCCGAGGCGGCGCTGGCCGCCCTGCCCGAGATCGCGCGCGCCGCCGGGATCGAGGATTACGCCCCCTGCCCCGAGGCCGTCGCCGCCGCCGAGCTGCGCGCCGCGACGCGGGCGCGGGCGCGGATGCTCTGCCTCGGCGATCCGTCCTATCCGAAGTCTCTCGCGGGCGTCGCGGATGCGCCGCCGGTCCTCTGGGCGATCGGGCGGGCGGAGCTTCTGCAGCGGCCCGCCATCGCGCTCGTCGGCACGCGGAACGCCTCGGCGCTCGGGGCGCGCATGGCCCGGCGGCTCGCGCGCGACCTCGGCGCGGCGGGTTACGTGGTGGTCTCGGGGCTGGCGCGCGGAATCGACGCCATCGCCCATGACGCGGCCCTCGAGAGCGGGACCGTCGCGGTCCACGCGGGCGGGGTCGACGTGGTCTATCCGCCCGAGAACACCGAGCTTGCGGCGCGCATCGCGCAATCGGGCCTCCGGCTGAGCGAGATGCCCTTCGGCCTCCAGCCGACGGGGCGGCACTTCCCGCGGCGGAACCGCATCGTCTCGGGCCTGTCGCAGGCCGTGATCGTGGTGGAGGCGGCGGCGCGGTCGGGCTCGCTGATCACCGCGAAGGCCGCGCTCGACCAGGGGCGGGAGGTGATGGCGGTGCCGGGCCACCCGCTCGACAGCCGCGCCTCGGGGGGCAACATCCTCTTGCGGGACGGTGCGACGCTGGTGCGCGGGGCCGAGGACGTGCTCGAGGCGCTCGGGGCGCCCCGCGTGGAAGCGGCGGTGCGGCCGGTCCCCGTCGCGGCTCCGGCGCAGGCCCCCGTCCGCCCGCTGCCGGCGGGGGGGCTCGAGGGTCTCATCCTCGCGCGGCTCGGCGCCACGCCGCTCGACGAGGACCAACTCATCCGCGAGGTCGGCCGCCCCTCGCGCGAGGTGGCGCAGGCGCTCGCGGTGCTGGAGATGGCGGGCCGCATCGCGCGGGGGCCGGGCGGCACGGTGGCGCTGGCCTGAGGCGCGTCGGCGGCGGCGCGCCTCGGGCCCTGCTCCCGCCCCGGCCGAACGCGGGGGCGCCCCCTTTTGCCACTGTCGCGTCGCCTGTCGCCGTCGCGGCACATGCCATCGTCCCGGCCCGGACCCGCGCGCATGCGGGCCGCGCCGCTCCCGTCCCACGGCCGGGAGGATGCGCGCCCGGGATCGCTCATTGCATTGGTTTCATAGATATAATTCCCACAGGCCACACCCGCGCCCGGTGCCGCCCGGCGCCTCCGGAGACGCGCGCGGCCCGGCCGTGCCGCGCCGGACGCTCCCCGGAAAGGACGCATTGACATCCCCCCCGCAGGCCCCACATGTTCCGCCGCCACAGCAGACCCCCGCCCCGAAGGTGTTCGTCCCATGCCCGTCGTCGTCGTCGAATCCCCGGCCAAGGCCAAGACGATCAACAAGTACCTGGGCGACACCTACACGGTTCTCGCGTCCTACGGGCATGTCCGCGACCTGCCCTCGAAGGACGGCTCGGTCGATCCCGAGCACGGGTTCGAGATGCTCTGGGAGGTCGCCGCCGACAGCCGCAAGCACGTCAAGGCCATCGCCGACGCGCTGAAGGACGACCCCGAGCTGATCCTCGCCACCGACCCCGACCGCGAGGGGGAGGCGATCAGCTGGCACCTCAAGGAGGCGCTCGGGAACCGCAAGGCGCTGAAGAAGGACGCGAAGGTGCGGCGCGTGACCTTCAACGCGATCACCAGGGACGCCGTCACCAAGGCCATGGCCGAGCCGCGCGAGGTCGACATGGAGCTGGTGGAGGCCTACCTCGCGCGCCGCGCGCTCGACTATCTCGTGGGCTTCACGCTGTCGCCGGTCCTGTGGCGCAAGCTGCCGGGCGCGAAATCGGCGGGGCGCGTGCAGTCGGTCGCGCTCCGGATCATCGTCGACCGCGAGATGGAGATCGAGGCGTTCCGCCCCCGCGAATACTGGTCGGTGCGCGCGATGCTCGAGACGCCGCGCGGTCAGAGCTTCGAGGCGCGGCTGGTGGCGATGGGCGGCCGGCGGCTCGACCGCCACGACCTCGGGACCGCCGCCGAGGCGGGGCTCGCCGTCAAGGCGGTGTCCTCGCGCGCGCTGGCCGTCACGGGGGTGGAGGCCAAGCCCGCCACCCGCAACCCCGCGCCGCCCTTCATGACCTCGACCCTCCAGCAGGAGGCGAGCCGCAAGTTCGGCATGGGCGCCAAGCAGACGATGAGCGCGGCCCAGCGCCTCTACGAGGCCGGGCACATCACCTACATGCGGACCGACGGCATCGACATGGCGCCCGAGGCGGTCCACGCCGCCCGCGACGCCATCGCCGCGCGCTACGGCAAGGACTACGTGCCGTCCTCGCCCCGCATGTACAAGAACAAGGCCAAGAACGCGCAGGAGGCGCACGAGTGCATCCGGCCCACGGACATGTCCAAGGCGCCGGGCGAGCTGCGGCTGTCGGAGGACGACCAGCGCAAGCTCTACGACCTGATCTGGAAGCGCACCATCGCGAGCCAGATGGAGGCCGCGCGGATGGAGAGGACGACCGTGACCGTCGCCAGCCGCGACGGCGAGGTGGAGCTGCGCGCCACGGGCCAGGTCATCCTCTTCGACGGGTTCCTCAAGGTCTACGAGGAGGGGCGCGACGATACCGGCGACGACGAGGAGGGCCGCCGCCTGCCGCAGGTGTCGCAGGGCGACGCGCTGACGCTCGACGCGGGCGCGCTGACGGCCGAGCACGCGCGGCTGACCGAGAGCGACAAGGACGCGGGCATCCTGTCGGACACCGGCGCGGTCCTCGGCCAGCAGCACTTCACCCAGCCGCCGCCGCGCTATACCGAGGCCACGCTGGTCAAGCGGATGGAGGAGCTCGGCATCGGGCGGCCCTCGACCTATGCCTCGATCATCGACACGATCCAGGCGCGCGGCTACGTGGCGAAGGACAAGGGCCGCCTTGTCGCCGAGGACAAGGGGCGGCTCGTGACCGCCTTCCTCGTCAACTACTTCCGCCGCTACCTCGAATACGACTACACCGCCAAGCTCGAGGACGAGCTCGACGACGTCTCGGCGGGCGCGAAGCACTACAAGGACGTGCTCGACCGGTTCTGGCGCGACTTCTCGGCGGCGGTCGAGGAGACGGCGGAGCTGCGCATCACGGACGTGCTGGAGAAGATCAACGAGGTGCTCGAGCCGCATCTCTTCCCGCCGCGCGAGGACGGGGGCGACCCGCGCCTCTGCCCCAATTGCGGGGCCGGGCGGCTGTCGATGCGGACGGCGCGCTCGGGCGGGGCCTTCATCGGCTGCTCGAACTACCCCGAATGCCGCTATACCCGGCCCTTCGGCCCGCCGGGCGTGGAGGGCGACGGCGCGGCGGACGGGCTGGGGCCGGACGGCAAGATGCTCGGCGTCGATCCCGACAGCTCGCAGCCCGTGTGGCTGAAGACCGGGCGCTTCGGGCCCTATGTCCAGCTCGGCGACGCGACCGACGAGGTGCCGAAGCCGCCGCGCGCCTCGCTGCCCAAGGGCTGGGCGGTGGAGGAGATGGACCTCGAGCGGGCGCTCAGGCTCCTGCGCCTGCCGCGCCGGATCGGCGAGCACCCCGAGGACGGCGCGCCGGTCGAGGCCGGCATCGGGCGCTACGGCCCCTACGTGAAGCATGGCAGCATCTACGCGAACCTGCCCGAGGTGGAGGAGGTCTTCACCATCGGCATGAACCGCGCGGTCGAACTGATCGCGCAGAAGGCGGCGGGCCGCGCGGGGCGCGGCGCGGCCGCGGCACCGCTGAGGGAGCTCGGCGAGCATCCGGGCGAAGGCGGGCCGGTGCAGGTGATGAGCGGGCGCTACGGGCCTTACGTGAAGTGGGGCAAGGTGAACGCGACCCTGCCCAAGGACCTCGCCCCCGAGGACGTCACGCTCGAGCGCGCGGTCGAACTCGTCGCCGAGAAGCAGGCGAAGGGCGGCGGCGCCAGGAAGGGTGCCGCGAAGAAGGCAACCGCCAAGAAGGCGGGCGCGAAGAAGGCGGGCACCGTGAAGACGAAGACGGCGGGCTGACCGTGTCGGGGGCCCTTGCGCCCCCGCGCGGCATCCCGCCATGCCCCCGGCGGCATCGGCAGACATTCGCCGCTGCCCCCCTGTCCAGCGTGACATTTGCGCAACCAACACGTTTCGGTCCGGTTTCCCGCCATACCGGGGCCACAACCGACTCGGATATATGTGGTGCCTGCAACGCTCGATCCTTGGGGGGTTGAACCTATGCTTGGTGTTGAACGCAAGGCGCCTTGGGCGCAGTCGAACGACGTGACCCCGTCGGGGTCCGCACCGTCCCGCATCTCCGTCGAGGCCGACGGCGACGAGGACCGGGCCGCAGGCATGTTCAATTCCTTCGACCGGTTTCTCGAGCGCCTGCCCGCCTGGCTGTTCCATTCCCTCGGCATCGTGACGGCGCTGGTGTCGCTGTGGTTCGCGCTGGCGCTGCTCGGCGGACTGCCGGGCGGGCTGGCGGAATGGGTGGTGCTCGCCATGTTCGGCGTCTTCTCCTATGCCGTCGGCTTCATGATCCCGCTTCTCGTCGCCTATCTGGTCGAATCGCGGACGCGACTCTCGATGGTGCTCATCGCCGCCGGCAGCGCGGTGGGCGCGGGGGCGGTGGCGCTTCAGGGCGTCGCCTGAGCCGCGGGGCTTGATCTTCGGCTGCGGGCGGACGACATCGGGGGTGAAAGCCGCCGAGTTCCGGACCGAGACCACATGACCGACACACCCCCGACCGCGGCGCCGCTGGCGCCCCGCCCCGAGGTTCTGGACTTCCTCCTCACCCGTCGCTCGCGTCCGCCGAAGACGCTGGGCCTTCCGGTGCCCGACCGCGCGGCGCTGGCGCCGCTCCTCCAGGCGGCGGCCCGCGTGCCCGATCACGGCAAGCTCGAGCCCTGGCGCTTCGTGGTGCTGGAGCGCGCGGCCTGCCTGCGCCTCGCAGCGCTCACGGAGGAGATCGGCCGGGCCGAGGGGCGCGATGCCGACGCCCTGGCCAAGGACGCAGGCGGCCTGGCCAACGCGCATCTCGTCGTCGCGGTGATCCTGTCGCCGAAGCCGTCGCCCAAGATCCCCGACTGGGAGCAGGAGATGTCCGCCGCCGCCGTCTGCCTCAGCCTCGTCAACGCGGCGCTCGCCGCGGGCTGGGGTGCGGGCTGGCTGACCGGCTGGCGGGCGCGTCACGCGGAGTTCGGCGCGCGCGGCCTCGGCCTCGGACCGGGGGAGAGCGTGGCGGGCTTCGTCCACATCGGCACCGAGGGCAATCCCCCGCCGGAACGCCCGCGCCCCGACATGGACGCCATCGTCACCTGGATGGCGGAATGATCCTCTCGGATTTCCTGAAGGCCCTGGGGCAGTTGACCGACGGGCGCTTTCTCGGCGTGCTGGCGGCGGGGCTCGGCCTGACGGTCGCGCTGCTGATCGGGTTCTTCTTCCTCTTCGTCACGATCATCGGCTGGGTGGTGCCCGAGAGCTTCACGCTGCCGTGGAACATCGAGATCACCTGGGTCGACAACGCGCTGACCTGGGCGGGCGTGCCGCTGATGCTGGTGCTCTCGGTCTTCCTGATGGTGCCCGTGGCCTCGGCCTTCATCGGCCTCTTCCTCGAGACCATCGCGGCGGCGGTCGAGCGGAAACACTATCCGAACCTGCCGCCCGCGCGGTCCATCGGCGTGCTCGAGGGCCTCCTCGACGCGCTGAAGTTCCTCGGCGTGCTGATCGCCGTGAACCTCGTGGCGCTGGTGGCCTACCTGCTGGTCCCGCCGCTCGCGCCGTTCCTGTTCTGGATCGTGAACGGCGTGCTTCTGGGCCGGGAATACGGGCAGCTCGTCGCGCTGAGGCGGTCGGACGCCGCGGGCGCCGCGGCGTTCCGGCGGAGGCACCGCCCGACGCTCTTCGCGGCCGGCGTCCTGATGGCGGTGCCGCTGACCATCCCGGTGGTGAACCTGCTGGTGCCGATCCTGGGCGTCGCGACCTTCACCCACATCCATCACCGCCTGTCGGGCGTCAGTTCGCCTCCGGCGGCGGCGCGCCCAGCCCGAAGCGGGTGAAGAGGTCGATATCCTCGATCGTGATCGCGCCGGAGAGGATGATCCCCGCGATCACCCCCCAGATCACCAGCGCGATCCCCGAGGTGATGAGGAAGCGCCGCGCGAGGCGCGGGTTCTCGGGCGCCGAGCCGTGCGTGCCGCGCACGCGGGTGCCCGCCTCGTCCTGGCTGACCACGCCGGTCTGGAGGACGACGAGCAGCGTCATGAACCAGATGATCGCGTAGAGGACGATGCCGGTGACGACGCCCATCAGACCTGCTCCAGCTCGACGAGCGTGCCGGTGAAGTCCTTGGGGTGCAGGAAGAGCACGGGCTTGCCATGCGCGCCGATCTTCGGCTCGCCGTCGCCCAGGACGCGGGCGCCCGAAGCGCGCAGCCGGTCGCGGGCGTCGAGGATGTCGTCCACCTCGTAGCAGATGTGGTGGATGCCGCCGGAGGGGTTCTTCTCGAGGAAGCCCCTGATCGGGGAGTTCTCGCCGAGGGGGTAGAGCAGCTCGACCTTGGTGTTCGGCAGCTCGATGAAGATGACCGTCACGCCGTGGTCGGGCTCGTCCTGCGGCGCGCCGACCTTCGCGCCGAGCGTCTCGCGGTACTGCGCGGCCGCCGCCTCGAGGTCGGGCACGGCGATGGCGACGTGGTTCAGGCGTCCGATCATGGGTCACTCCCTGCGCATGTCTGGGGCAGAGGTATGGCGTCGCGGTCGGCGGTTGCCAAGGGACGAAGGGCCGCGCCTTAATCTTTGGTCAACCCTGCGCCTGTTCAATCCGGAATGAGGGAATCGAACAAGGGTCAGGGGTGCTCGCATGGGCAACGATACGAACGGGATGGAGTTTCAGCCGCGGCCGACCTCGGCGCGGCCGCTGCTCGGGCTGACGGTGCTGGTGGTGGAAGACAGCCACTACAGTTCCGAGGCGCTGCGCCAGATGTGCCTGCGCTCGGGCGCGCGGATCCGCAGGGCCGATTGCGTGGCCTCGGCGCAGCGTCACCTCAACGTGTACAGCCCCTCGGCGGCGATCGTCGATCTGGGGCTGCCGGACGGGTCGGGGCTCGACCTGATCCAGCGGATGGCGGCGGCGCGGCAGCGCGTGCCGATCCTGCTCGGCACCTCGGGCGACGAGCCGGAGGAGGCAGCGCGCGCGGTGGTCGCGGCCGGCGCCAACGGCTTCCTGCCCAAGCCCGTGGCCTCGCTCGCCGCCTTCCAGGCGGAGATCCTGCGCCACATGCCCGAGGTCCTGCGCCCGCAGGGCCCGCGCAAGATCGACATGTCGGAGGTCGTGCTCGACCCGCTCGCGCTGCGCGAGGACCTGGCACATGCGCTGGACCTCCTCGAGCTCGAGGTGCCGCCGGTCGGCTACCTGCGCCGCTTTCTCATCGGGCTCGCGCGGGTCTCGGGGGACGGCGCGCTGGAGCGGACGGCGCGGGCGATGGACGGCGGCTTCGGCGGCGCGGAGAGGGT
>NZ_JBQLZP010000359.1:0-2110 GCF_052168335.1 Roseicyclus sp.
CCCAGCGGCAGGCCCAGCACGATGGACATGCCGACCGCGAGGACCGCGATCATCAGCGAGGTCTGCGCGCCCAGCATCACGCGGGCAAGAAGGTCGCGGCCGAGCTGGTCGGTGCCGAGCGGGTATTCGAGCGACGGCGGCTGGAGGCGCGCGCTCATCACCATCTGGGTCGCACGCTCGGGCGGGATGAAGAAGGGCGCGAGGACCGCGACCGCGATCACCGTCAGCAAGAGCGCGAGGCCGATCAGCGCCTTGGCGGAGAGGAACTTGCGCATCGCCCTACCCCAGCCTGATCCGCGGGTCGATCGCCCGGTAGAGGAGATCGACGGCGAGGTTCACCAGCATCACGACCGCCGCGATCACGAAGATCGTGCTCTGGATCAGCGGGATGTCCCGGTTCAGCAGCGCCTGGTAGGTCAGCCAGCCCATGCCGGTATAGGAGAAGAGGCTCTCGATCACGATGATCGAGCCGAAGAGATAGCCGATCTGGAGGCCCGCGACCGTCATCACCGGACCGATGGCATTGGGCAGCGCGTAACCCCAGACGACCGTGCGCTCGGGCAGGCCCTTGGCGCGGGCCACCCGGATGAACTCCTGGTTCAGGATGCCCATCATCGCCGACCGCGTCATCCGCGTCAGGTGCGCCATGAGCCCGAGCGCGAGGGCCAGCGACGGCAGGAAGGCGTGGCGGACGGCGCCGAGGAGATCCGCGGTCGGGTCGACGAAGCCCGAGGAGGGCAGCCATCCGAGCCCGGCGGCGAAGAGCAGGATCAGCATGATGCCGATGAAGAAGTCCGGCATGCTGAGGCCGAGGAGCGCGACCGTCGAGGAGGTCGTGTCCTGCCAGCGGTCGCGATGCCGCGCGGCCCAGACGCCCAACGGGATGGCGAGGACCAGCGCCATGAGCATCGTCAGCACCACGATCAGCCCCGAGGCCAGCACCTTCTGCGAGATGAGCGGCGCGATGGGCTCGTTGAACAGCAGCGACTCGCCCCAGTTGCCGCTCAGCATCCCCCCCATCCAGCGGCCGTACTGCACCAGAAGCGGGTCGTTCAGCCCCAGCGACTCCCGCAGGCCCTCCAGCGCCTCGGGGTTCGACTGCGTGCCCATGATCATCATCGCCACGTCGCCCGGCAGGATGTTGGTGATCCCGAAGGTGACGATGGAGATGAGGAACAGGGTAAGCGCGACCGACAGGAGCCGGTTGACGAGATAGACCATCGGGACGGTATCCGGGGTTGGGGGGCCGACGAGGATCGGGCGGGGCGGCCCTGGGAAGCGCCCCGCCCGGCTCTCGGGATCAGGCGTTCAGCCAGACCCTGTGGAAGTTGAGGTTCGACCCGTTGGGGTGCACCACCGTGTCGAGCCCGCCCACCGACGGCAGCGCCGCGATGGAGCCGTTGCGGTACCAGAGCACCACGTCGAGGGACTCGTCGTAGATGTGCTGCTGGATGCGCTTGTAGATGTCGATGCGCGCCTGCGGATCGACCTCGCCGCGCGCGGCCTCGGCCAGTTCGTCGATCAGCGGATCGACGATGTTGCGGTAGTTGAAGCCGCCGGTGGAGTGGTAGAGCGAGTAATACAGGCGATCGGGCTCCCAGATGGTGAAGAAGTTCATCATCGTCATTTCGAAGTCGCGGTCGACCCAGACCTGGCTCAGCCAGTCGGCCCAGGTGAGCTGCTCGATCGTCATGTTCACGCCCGCCTCGCGCGCCCATTCCGCGATGATCTGCGCGCTGTCGACGTGGTAGGGGTAGTTCGTCGTCACCTTGAAGACGACATTCAGGCTTCCGGCCGGATAGCCCGCCTCCTCCAGCAGCGCGCGCGCCGCGGCGATGTCCTGCGCCCGCTGGACGATGTCGCCGTTGCGCGAGGCGTCGTTCGGGAAGCTCGGCGTCGGCGTCGTCTGCCCCTGCCCCCAGAGGGCGCCCTGCATGAGCATCTCCTTGTCGATCATCAGGTCGAAGGCCTGACGCACGCGGCGATCCTGGAACAGCTCGAGGTTGTGGTTGAAGTTCACGAAGTCGAAGTTGAGCGGCGCCCAGGTGCGGACCTGAAGGTCGGGATCGGCCTCGACCTCCGAGATGCGCTCGGCCGGGATGTCGTTGAT
>NZ_JBQLZP010000360.1:0-3998 GCF_052168335.1 Roseicyclus sp.
GACGACGCGGATCGACACCGAGGTCTCGCGCCGCTACCTCGCCGACTTTTCCGAACCCGAGGAGGAGGAGGCGGAGATGCCCGAGGACGACACCGAGGAGGCGCTGCCCGACCGCCTCGACCTCGCCGAGGTGATGCTGGAGGCGCTGGCGCTGGCGCTCCCCGACTATCCGCGCGCGGAGGGGGCGGAGATCGGCGAGGCCACCTTCGCGGCGCCCGGCGTGGCGCCGATGACCGACGCGGACGCCAAGCCGCTCGCAGGTCTCGCGGCCCTGCGCGACCGGCTGCGCGAGAGCGGCGGAGACGGCGGCGACAACGGCGGCGAGGACTGAAATCGCGGCGATTCGGGCGCCCCGTCCGGGTGCCCTGAAAGGGTCGGAAAAGGGCTTGCATGGCGGGGGAATCGGAGTATGTTCCCGGCCTCATTCGCCCCCGGATGCGACCTCATGAAACCCGCGCCTTCCGCGGAATGCGAGGCCCGCGGGGATGCGCCCCGGCGCCGCGGGGGACGCGAGAGAGACGAGATAGACACCGAGGGCGCGCGCATCCGGTCGCGCCTCCCGAACTTCGAGGTTGAGACATGGCTGTCCCCCAGAACCGAGTGACGCGGTCCCGCCGCAACATGCGCCGCGCGCACGATGCCCTCGAGGGTGCGAACCCCAACGAGTGCCCGTCCTGCGGCGAGCTGAAGCGCCCGCACCACGTCTGCCCGTCCTGCGGCTTCTACAACGACCGCGAGGTCGTTGCGCGCGCCGATGAGGTCGATCTCGACGAAGACGCGGCCTGACCGGCTGAGGGATCGGCGGATCTGAGATGACCGACGGGACGGCGCTCACGGGCGACAGAATTCCGGCAACGGTCCTCTCGATCGACGCCATGGGCGGGGACCAGGGCCCCGCCGCCGTGGTCGGCGGAATCGCCAAGGCCTCCGCCAAGAACCCCGACCTGCGCTTCATCGTGCACGGCAACCGGCCCGAGCTGGAACGGCTCCTCGAGAAGAAGCGCGGCCTGCTCGACCGGTGCGAGCTGCGCCACGCCGACGGCGTCGTGCGCATGGACGAGAAGCCCTCGAACGTGCTCCGCCACGGCAAGAACACCTCCATGTGGTCCGCGATCGAGGCCCTGCGCACCGGCGAGGCACCGGCTGCCGTCTCCTGCGGCAACACCGGCGCGCTGATGCTCATGTCGATGACGCGCCTGCGCAAGATCGAGGGCGTGAACCGGCCGGCCATCGCCTGCCTCTGGCCGTCGAGCAATCCTTCGGGCTTCAACGTCATGCTGGACGTGGGCGCCGACATCCGCGCCGATGCCGAGGACCTGCTGCAATACGCGTTGATGGGCGCGAGCTATGCCCGCAACGGCATGGACCTCGACCGCCCGCGCGTGGGCCTCCTGAACGTCGGCACCGAGGAGCACAAGGGCCGCGCCGAGATCAAGGTGGCGGCGGAACTCATCGCGCGCGTCGCGCCCGCCGCGGACTTCGACTTCGTGGGCTTCGTCGAGGGCGTCGACCTGCCCTCCGACAAGGTCGACGTGATCGTGACCGACGGCTTCACCGGCAACGTGGCGCTCAAGACCGGCGAGGGCACGGCGCGCATGATCCGCGAGCAGCTCGAGGAGGCGTTCCGCTTCTCGCCGCTCAGCCGGATCGCGGCGCTTCTGGCCTATCCGTCGCTCCGGCGCCTGTCCAAGCGCATCGACCCGCGCCGCGTCAACGGCGGCGTCTTCCTCGGGCTCAACGGCACCGTCGTGAAGTCGCACGGCTCGGCCGACGCCACCGGCGTCGCCGCGGCCATCAAGCTCGCCGCGCGCCTCGCGGCGTCGGGCTTCAACCAGCGGCTCGCCGCGCGCATCGCCCAGGCCGAACACGCCGCCGCGCTGGCGATGCAGGCCCAGGGGAACCCGCAATGACGCTGCGATCCGTGGCCGTGGGCACGGGACACTACCTGCCCGCCCGCGTCGTCGAGAACGCCGAGTTCGAGGCGAAGGTCGACACGAGCGACGAATGGATCCGCACCCGCTCGGGGATCGAGCGGCGGCACTTCGCGGCCGAGGGCGAGACGACGAGCAGCATGGCCATCGCCGCCGCCAGACAGGCGATCGAGGCCGCGGGACTCACGCCCGCCGACATCGACGCTGTGGTGGTCGCGACCTCGACGCCCGACCTCACCTTTCCCTCCGTCGCCACGATGGTGCAGGCGGGCCTCCGAATGCCGGGGGGATTCGCCTTCGACGTGCAGGCGGTCTGCGCCGGTTTCGTCTACGCGCTGGCCAATGCCGACGCGCTGATCCGCGCCGGCCAGGCGCGCCGCGTCGCGGTGATCGGAGCCGAGACCTTCAGCCGGATCCTCGACTGGACCGACCGCTCGACCTGCGTTCTCTTCGGCGACGGCGCGGGGGCGCTGGTGCTCGAGGCGCAGGAGGGCGCGGGGGGCCCGGAGGATCGCGGCATCCTCGCCACCGACCTCCATTCCGACGGCCGCTTCCGCGACCTCCTCTACGTGGACGGCGGCGTCTCGACCAGCGGCTCGGCCGGCGTCCTGCGCATGGAGGGCCGCGAAGTCTTCCGCCACGCCGTTGAAAAGCTTGCCGAAACGGCCGAGACCTGCCTTGCCCGCGCCGGGGTCACGGCGGATGACATCGACTGGATCGTGCCGCACCAGGCCAACCTGCGGATCATCACGCGCACCGCGCAGAAGATGGGCGTGGACATGGACCGGGTCGTGGTGACGGTGCAGGACCACGGCAACACCTCGGCCGCCTCGATCCCGCTGGCGCTGTCGGTCGCGGTCGCGGACGGGCGCATCCGGCGGGGCGACCTGATCGTGGCCGAGGCCATCGGCGGCGGGCTCGCCTGGGGCTCGGTCGTGCTGCGCTGGTAGCGCCGATCCGCCGCTCGAGGAGCGCCTTCCAAACCCCTGCGTTGACTTGAGAAATCCCTTCGCGCATCCTGCGCCCCAGCAAACGTGGGGAACTGGCACGATGGCGGGAAAGACTCTGACGCGGATGGACCTCTCGGAAGCGGTGTTCCGCGAGGTCGGGCTGAGCCGCAACGAGAGCGCGCAACTGGTGGAGCGCGTGCTGGAACTGATGTCGGACGCGCTGGTGCGCGGCGAACAGGTCAAGGTCTCGTCCTTCGGCACCTTCTCGGTCCGGGCCAAGACGGCGCGCATCGGCCGCAACCCCAAGACCGGCGAGGAAGTGCCGATCTCGCCCCGCCGCGTGCTGACCTTCCGCCCGTCGCACCTGATGAAGGACCGGGTCGCTGCGGGCAACCGGCGCTGACGCGATGAGGGTCCGCGCCCTCGCGACGCCCCCGGTCTTCCGGAGGCGGGGAGCCGTCTTCCGATGAGCAAGTCGCCCGACGCATTCCGCACGATCCGCGAGGTGGCCGACTGGCTCGGCGTCGCGGCGCACGTGCTGCGCTTCTGGGAATCGAAGTTCAGCCAGATCCGGCCGGTGAAGCGTGCCGGGGGGCGGCGCTACTACCGGCCCGCGGACATGGAACTCGTGGGCGGGATCAAGGTGCTGCTGCACGACCGTGGCATGACCGTGCGCGGCGTGCAGCGCCTGCTGCGGGAGGAAGGCGTGGCGACCGTCGCGGCGCTGTCGCCGCCGCTCGACACGTTGCGGGTCGCGCCCGAACTGATCGAGGGAATCGGCGCCGAGACCGCCTGGCAGGAGGACGCGGCGGCCGAGGCGCAGGACGAGGGCGAAGACGCCTACCTCGGAGAGGAGGCGGAGGTTTACGACCAGGACGACGCGGCGGAGGACGCCGCGGAGGACACCGTCGAGGAAGCGCAGCCGGAGGACGATGGGCCGGAGCAGGCGGAGGAGGACGCCTTCGAGGAGGACGCCGAGCCCGAGAAGGAAGAGCCGGAGGACGCCGAGCCCGAGGCCGCGCAGGACATGGCGGAGCCCGAGATTGCCGGGGATTTCGCAGAGGAACGCGCGGAAGAGGTCGCCGGAGACAGCGACGCCGCCCCCCTCGCGGCAGAG
>NZ_JBQLZP010000361.1:0-4903 GCF_052168335.1 Roseicyclus sp.
TGGGCAAGGTGGACCTGCCGCAGGACGCGCTCGAGCGCTATCCGCACGAATTCTCCGGCGGCCAGAGGCAGCGCATCTGCATCGCCCGCGCGCTGATGCCGGACCCGAAGGTGCTGGTGCTCGACGAGGCGGTCTCCGCCCTCGACGTCTCGGTGCAGGCGCGGGTGCTCGACCTTCTGGTGGACCTCCAGCGCGACATGGGGCTCGCCTACCTCTTCGTCTCGCACGACATGGCCGTGGTCGAGCGCATCGCCCACCGGATCGCCGTGATCTACGCGGGCCGCATCGTCGAGATCGGCGCCGCGCGCGCGGTTCTCTCCGACCCGCGCCATCCCTACACGCACAAGCTCATCGCCGCCGTCCCCTCGATCGAGAAGCGCCGCGTCGACTTCGCGCTCGAGACCGACGAGGTGCCCTCCATCCTCCGCCCCGCCGGCTGGCAGGCGCCGCCGCAGGTCTGGCAGGAGCACGGTGTGGATCACCGCGTGGCGCTGGAGGGGCGCGGATGAGCTTCGAGGCCGCATGGGCGCTGGCCGAGGAGGCGGTCGCCTCGGGCCGCATCCCCTGCGCCGTCCTCGGCGCCGTGGGGCAGGGGGCGCGCGAGGTTCGCTGGACCGGCCATGCCGTCCTGACGCCGGAGGCCGTTCCCGTCGCCCGCGACACGGTCTTCGACCTCGCGTCGCTGACAAAACCCGTCTTCACGGCCGCACGCATCCTCGCCCACGCGGCGGCGGGGCGGATCGACCTCGACGCGGCCCTGACCTCCGTGATCCCCGACTTCCGGCAGTATCACGCCGACTGCTGGGAGCGCCGCGTGACCTTCCGCGAGTGCCTCGGCCACCTCACGCCCTTCCCGGCGGTCGAGCCGATCTACACCTACGGCAGCGATCCCGCGACGCTGCGCGCCTTCGTCCTGCAACGCGAATGGCGGCGGCTGCCCGCGCCGGTCTATTCCGACATCAACTTCATCCTGCTGGGCATCGCGCTCGAGCGGCTGGAGGGCGCCGCCATCCGCGAGATGGACCCGGGCCCCGGCCTCACCTTCGCCCCCGACCCCGAGGCCTGCGCCGCGACCGAGGCCTGCACCTGGCGCGGCCGCGTCATGCGGGGCGAGGTGCATGACGAGAACTGCTTCGCGCTCGGCGGCTCGGGGCACGCGGGCCTCTTCGGCACCGCCGACGCGCTTCTCGACGTGGCGGAGGAGATGCTCGCGCGCGGGCCGGGCCCCGAAGCCGAGCCGCTGTCGGAGACGCGCACCCACGGCTGGGAGCGGGCGCATCCCGGCTGGTCCGGGGGGCAGGCCTGCTCGCCCGCGACCATCGGGCATACCGGCTTCACCGGCACGGGCCTTTGGATCGACTTCGGGACCGGGCGCGCCTGGACCCTCCTGACCAACCGCGTCCACCCCACGCGCCACGCCGAGACCGGCATCGCCGCGCTCCGCCGTGCCGTGGGCGAGGCGCTATTCGTGGAGTGATCCCATGGACATGGCGTGGTGCGTCGGCCTGATGACCGGCACGGTTCTCGACGGCAACATCGACGTGGCGCTGCTGCGCACCGACGGGGAGCGGATCGGCGCGTTCGGGCCGCACGCGCTCTATCCCTATGACGACGAGACGCGCGCCGTCCTGCCCCGCTGCCTCTCCGAGGCGCTGGCCTGGGACTTCGCGGGGCCCGAGCCCGCCGTCTTCGCCGAGGCGGAGGCGCGGATCACGCGGGCCCAGTCCGAGGCCGTCGCGCGGCTGGTAGCGGAGGCGGGCCTGGGCATGGCCGAGATCGCCGCCGTGGGCTTCCACGGGCAGACCGTCCTTCACCGCGCGCCGTCCGAGGGGCGCACCGGCCGCACGCGCCAGCTCGGCGACGGGGCGCTGATGGCGCGGCTTCTCGGGGCCGACGTGGTCCACGACTTCCGCAGCGCGGACATGGCGGCGGGCGGGCAGGGGGCGCCGCTCTCGGCCGTCTACCACGGCGCGCTCCTCGACGGGCTGGGCGACACGCGAAACGCCATCCTCAACCTCGGCGGCGTCGCCAACGTCACGGCGCGGGACGGCAGGGGCGGACTCGTCGCCTTCGACACCGGACCGGCGAACGCGCCGATCAACGACTTCGTCGCGGCGCGGGGCCTCGGCGAGATGGACCGCGACGGCCGCCTCGCCGCCTCGGGCCGGGTGGACGAGGACCGCCTGCGCACGGCGCTCGGCCCCCCCTACCTCGCCCGGCCGTTCCCGAAATCGCTCGACCGCTTCGACTTCGGCCATGCCTGGGTCGCGGACCTCTCCGACGCGGACGGCGCCGCGACGCTGACGGCCTTCACCGCCTCCGCCGTGGGGCGCGGCCTCGACCTCCTGCCCGAGCGGCCGGAGCGCCTGATCGTCTGCGGCGGCGGGCGGCGCAACCCGACGCTGCTGGCGATGATCGGGGGTCGTGCAGGGGTCGAGGTCCTCGCCGCCGAGGCCGTCGGCTGGGAAGGCGACGCGACCGAGGCGCAATGCTTCGCCTACCTCGCGATGCGACGCCTCCGCGATCTGCCGGCGAGCTTCCCCTCCACCACCGGCGTGCGAACGCCCCTCCCGGCCGGGCGGATCGCCCGGGGCGGGGCGTCCGGTCCGCCGACGGGGCGCTAGCGACGCCTTCGGTCGACCGTGTCCGCGCCCCCCGAGGCCCGGACCGGAAACCTCATGCAGGAACGTCGACGGGGTCGGACGCGACCTCCTTGAGATCGACCGCAGGATCGGCGAGTTGATCCAGCCGGGGACTGACACGCTCCTCCAGCCAGCGCTTGCCGGCCATGTAGGCCCGTGGATCGGAGAGCGCGTCGACCGCGACGAACCGGCTCGCCCGGAAATACCAAACCGACCCGGTTCCGGGTCGCCGTCCCGGCCGCAGCAGCGTCCTGTCCGCACCGCGGTTCAGACCGGCGATCTGGAGCTTCATGTCGTACTGGTCGGACCAGAACCAGGGCACGGGCGCATAGGCCTCCTCCCGACCGAGCAGGGTGGCGGCCGCCGCCCTCGCCTGGTCGCACGCGTTCTGCACGCTCTCGAGCCGCATCGACCCGCTTCCGTCGATGTCGAAGAGCGCGACGTCGCCCGCAGCCAGGATGTCGGGGTCCTCCGTGCGGCAGAACGCGTCCACGCAGACGCCGCCGCTGCCATCGCCGCAGCGCAGCCCGGCCGACCGGGCCAGAGCGTCGTTGGCGATGCCACCGATCCCGACGATCACCAGGTCGGCCGCCACCTCGGTGCCATCGGCGAGCCGCGCACCGGCCGCCGCGCCATCGGCGCCCGGAACGAGCCGTGCGACGCCCAGCCCCTCGCGCAGGTCGACGCCGTGCGACAGGTGCAGGTCCCGCACCATCGCGGCCGTGCGGTCGCAGGCCACGCGGGCGAGGATGCGCGGCGCGGCCTCGACCAGCGTGACGGATTTCCCGAGCCCACGGGCGACGGCGGCGGCCTCGAGCCCGATATACCCGCCGCCGATCAACAGCACCGCGCGCGCCGAGGCGAGCTGCGCGGCCAGCCGGTCGATGTCGTCGATGCCACGGATGACGTGGACCCCGGCAAGGTCGCCCCCGGCCGCGGCGGGCAGGGGACGCGGGCGGCTGCCGGTGGCCAGCACGAGCTGGCCATAGGCCCGCACCCCTCCGTCCGACAGGACGACCTGCGACCTGCGGCGGTCGATCGCCGTGACCTCGACCCCGAGGACAAGGTCGATCTCGTGCTCGGCGTACCATTCCGGCGGCTTCAGCCACAGGCGGTCGCGCGGCATCCCGCCCGAGAGATAGGCCTTGGAGAGCGGCGGCCGCTGGTAGGGCGGATGGACCTCGGTGCCGATCAGGGTGATGGGCCGCGTCTCGCCGCCGCGCCGGAGCGTCTCGGCCAGCGTCAGGGCGGCCTGCCCGGCGCCGATCACGACGATGCCGCTGCGTCTGGTTGCCATTGCCGCCGTCCGTTCCCGCAGGGAAGGCGCCCGGGGGCCGCCGCGCAAGGCGGCCGCCCCCGGGCCCCGTCCGGCTTCACCAGGTGTTGTACTTCAGGAACTTGCCCGTCATCTCGACCTTGACCCGGTCGCCCTTGGGGTTCTCGACGCGGGAAATGCTCATGTCGAAGTCGATCGCCGACATGATGCCGTCGCCGAATTCCTCCTGGATCAGCGCCTTCATGGTGGGGCCGTAGACGGCGACGATCTCGTAGAGGCGGTAGATGCAGGGGTCGGTCGGCACGGCCTGCGCCCAGACCTTGGTGGGGTAGTCCATCAGGACCGAAACCGCCTCCTCCGGCAGTCCGAGGGCCGCGACCAGGTTCCTCGCTCCCGCCTCGGGCATCGAGTTCATGCCCATCGCGGCGGAGTGGGTGAAGACGGGCGACAGGCCGGTCTTCTCGGCGATCTCGGCCCAGCTCAGGCCGAGCCGCTTCTTGGCGGCCAGCACCATCGCGGCGACGTCGTCCTTGTCCATCATCGGGTCGGCGAAAACGGAGTCTTTCATCGGGGTCTTCCTTCCGGGTCGGGTGTGAGGGGGGTCATTCGGCGGCGACGGGAGCGGCGCTCTCGATCGGCAGGGCGGGATCGCGCGACCACTCGTTCCAGCTGCCGAAGTAGATGCGGACGTCCTTCACCCCGGCGCGTTTCAGGGCGAGGTAGCTGTTCGAGGCGCGCGCGCCCTTGAAGCAGTAGAGATAGACGGTGTCGTCGAGGCCGATGCCCACGCTGGCGAGCTCGGCCTGCACCTCGGCGGGCGATTTCAGGCGCGGGCCCGCGGCGGTGGGCTTCATGAAGCGATACCACTCGATCCAGCGCGCGCCGGGGATGCGACCCTTGCGGGGGCAGAAATCGCGGCCGTAGGGCGAGGAGCTCTCGCCGATCCACTCGTCCACGTCGCGCACGTCGAGCAGCACCGCGCGGG
>NZ_JBQLZP010000362.1:0-1364 GCF_052168335.1 Roseicyclus sp.
CGCGGCCCTCGGCGCGCTGAGGGACGCGCTGTGACCGCCGCGGCGATCCGCAACTGGCAGGGCGTGCAGGACGAGGTCCGCCGCCGCATCGCGACGCGGCTCTGGCGGCCCGGCGACTTCATCCCGCACGAGACGGAGCTCGCGCGCGAGTTCGGCTGCGCGCGCGCCACGGTGAACCGCGCGCTCCGGGAACTGGCGGAGGAGGGCCTTCTCGACCGCCGCCGCAAGGCCGGCACGCGCGTGGCGCTGAACCCGGTGCGCCGCGCCCGGCTCGACATTCCCATCATCCGCGACGAGATCGAGGCGCAGGGTCGCGCCTGCCGCCACGCCACGCTGTCCCGCGCGCTGGCCGAGCCGCCGCCGGACATCCGCGCCCGGATGCAGACGGAGGCGGGGGCGGAACTCCTCCATATCCGCACGCTCTACACCGCCGACGGCGCGCCCTACGTGCTCGAGGATCGCTGGATCAACACGCGCGCCGTCCCCACGGCGCTGGGCGAGAGTTTCGCGGACCTCAGCCCGAACGAATGGCTGGTGCGCGAGGTGCCCTTCGAGGGCGGCGACTTCGCCTTCTCTGCGATCACCGCGACGGCCTCCGAGGCCGCGGCGCTCGGCTGTGCGCCGGGCGTGGGCCTCTTCGTCCTCGACCGGACCACGTGGTCGGGCGGGCGGACCATCACCTCGGTCCGGCTGGTCTTCCACCCCGGCTACCGGATGCACACCCGGATCTGAGGGCTCAGCCCGCCGCCGCGGCCCAGTCGCGATAGGGCTGCACGAGGAGTTCGGCGAAGGGCGCGAGGCGGACGGCGTCCTCGGGGGTGTAGTGGTTCGCTTCGTGCAGGAGGTTCATCGTCCCGATCACCCGCGGCCCGCCGGGCGCGTCCGCGTCGACGACCGGCAGGTTGAGGCAGGAGGCGCAGCCGAGGCTCGCGATCAGCTCGTGGTCGAAGAACGCGAAGCGGATGTCGTCCATGTCGTAGCCGACCCAGGGCCGCCGCTCCTCGATCACGATCCGGCCCCAGCCGGTCATCCGGCCGAGCGGCTTGCGGCCGCCGACGGGGTACTCGACCGGATGGCTCGTGTAGATGCGCGCCGCCTCGCCCCGCGCGTGGTCGATCGCCATGAGGGTGAAGAGCCTGTGGCCCACGACTTCGGCCATGGCCTCCTGCATCGCGGGGTAGAGGTCGGGCGCGGTGCGCAGTCGGGCGAGGAGGTCGTCGTCGGTCATTCCCTGGTCTTTCCGGTCACGAAGGGGCCGGGCGGCGTTTCCGGCAATAGGCCGCGCGGGCGGAGTTGCATGATGGCGATGAGCGCCACGCCGATCACGATCTCCCTCAGCGCCGCCTTCTCCACCCCGCCGAGGA
>NZ_JBQLZP010000363.1:0-3776 GCF_052168335.1 Roseicyclus sp.
CGGCATCCACGGTGACGTCGACCGCCTGTTCCAGCCCGCCGTGGCGGATCGTGACGCGCGCGGTGTCCTCGTCCACGGTCGACCATTCGACGCCGGGACCGGGCAGAAGCGCCGCCGGCGTCCAGAACGCGGCCTCCGCGACGTAGCGCCCGAAGGCCGAGCGCGCGTGGTCCGGGTCGCCGCCCAGCCGCGCCACGGGCACGAGGCCGAGGATGCGGAAGCGCGTCCAGGTTCCGCTGTCCGACCCCGAGACGGGCATCCCGCCGCGTGTCCGCATCGCCCAGACGAAGCCCTCGGGCGCGGCGAGGATCTGGCGGGCCTCCATCGGGCGGTAGGCGGGCGCGTCCTTCGTCCCGAGGCTGAACTGCCCCGTCATGTCGATCTCCGCCACCCGCAGGAGCGGCGTGCCGGGCGCGATGACGTAGGAGAAGAAGCGCCGCGCGGGCTCGGGAAGGTCCTCGATCATTTCGGGCGCGAACCGGGCGGGCGCCTCGGGCTGGAGCGCGGCGAGCCTGTCCCATTCGCGTGCGTCCGCCCGACGGTCGGCGAGCCTCAGCGCGAGAAGCGCGAGAAGCCCGAGGGCGACGACGGCGGCAAGGGCGACCGCGATCTTCATGGGGTGTTCCGGGTCATGTGCGTCCCTTCCACCGCATCGGCGCGTCCGGTGCGATGATCTCGGTCAAGGACGCGCCTGTTCGTCCGCCCGGAGACGGGGTGCGGCCGCAGGTGCGAGAGACGGCACGGTCGCGCGGCGGGGGCTCAGCCGTTCGCGACGAGGGGAAGCTGGACGACGTGCGCGGCTGCCGGCGCCGCGCTGGCCGCCGAGGGCTCGCGCGCGGCCAGTTCGATGTAGAAGGTCGTGCCTTTGCCGACTTCGCTCTCGTAGTCGATGGTGCCGCCGAACGCCTCCATGATCTCTCGCGAGATGTTCATGCCGAGGCCCGTTCCCCCGGCGCGGCGCTGGTCGGACGAGTCGAGCTGCGTGAAGCGCTCGAACACCTTCTCCTTCATGCCCTCCGGAATGCCGACGCCGTGGTCGCGGACGTGGATGCGGACGCGCCCCTCCGACAGGCTGCATCCCAGCAGCACGTCGCCGCCGTCGAAGGAGAACTTGGCGGCGTTCGAGATGACGTTCGAGAGGACCTGCATCAGCCGCGACTCGTCGGCCAGGACGTAGAGCGGCCTGCTCTCCATCGTGTCTTCGCGCAGCGTCACCTTGAACTTCTCGGCCAGTCCCTGATGCGCGGCGATCGCCTCGGCGATGAGGGACTGGACATGGACCTTCACCATGCGGAACTTCATCTCGCCCGCCTCGATCCGCTGCAGGTCGAGGAGGTCGTCGATCAGCTCGGCGAGGCGCCGGCTGTTCTTGCTCGCCATCTCGACGAGCGGGGTGGCGCCGGGCGGCACCGACCCCACCTTGCCGGAGTTCAGCAGTTCGAGCGAGCCCTTGATCGACGTGAGCGGCGTGCGCAGCTCGTGGCTCACGATCGACACGAACCGGGTCTTCACCACGAGCGCCGCCTTCGTGCGGTCATGCTCGGCCTTCAGTTCCTCGAGCTGGTTCAGGTTCCGCCGGTAGAGACCGAGGAACACGATCGAGCAGTCGATCAGGAAGTAGAGCACGAAGATGACGGTGAAGAGCTGCAGCCACAGCGCGGAATCGAGGGGCGGCCGATAGAGCCAGATGCCCTTCCCCGCGATGGCGAGGAACGTGATCCCGTAGATCGACATTCGCAGCACGAGCGCCCAGAAGACGTGGTGATTGTTCATCGCCGCGAACAGGGCGATCGCGAACAGGAAGAAGAGGGGCGTGAACTGCCCGCCCGATCCCTGCATGAGGGAGACCGAGATGACGTAGCCGCTGATGACCAGCGAGCTGATCCCGGTGTTCACGAGGACCCAGGCGTAGCATTGCCGGATGCCGCGCGTGTCGCCGCCGCTCAAGGTGGCGATGCGGCGGGCGATCGAGAGGTCCTGCGCCTCGCAGATGACCAGCGCCGCGTAGAAGAGGACGGCCTTGACGGGATCGAGGTAGAACGCGGTCAGGAGCGCTGCGGCGGCGAAGATCGCCTGACGCTGCCACAGAAGCGAACGGGCGGCGTCTGCATAATCGCGGAGATTCTGCAGCAGTCGCTCGCTGTCCGTTGCACTGTTGTTCTGGCTGCCCCAGAGGTTCAGGACAGTCATCTCCGTTCCGTTCTCTTCACGCGCCTTCCATTCCGCTGCTCTGGCTGAAGGGCATCTTCATCACGCTCGGCGCGCCGGGTGGCTGCGCCGGAGGCACTGTGTCCGGATCCATGCCTTCGGTCGGATTCCATCCAGAGTTCTCCGGGCTGGCTCTGGCGTCGGCCGGGACGGCCGGCGCCGGAACGCCGATGTATCCGTTAATGTTTTGTCGCGAAGTCCGGTAAAATGTTGATGAGAAAATGGCCGTTTTCGGCCCGTCGGTCCGCATCGGCGGCTCAGCGCGGGCCGCCCCGGGGGCTGCGCGAACCGAAGAGCTCGTGAACGACGTGGTCGTAGATGGCCCGCGATGTCCGTTTCGGCCGGTCCGGCCGGGTGGCGGCGGCAGGCTTCGCCGGCGCGAGGTCGACCGCGCTCTGTGCACGCCGCTCGACGCTCGAGACCGCGTCCTTCACGGCCTTGGCGATGTCGGGTTCGGACAGCGAACGCATCGAGACGGGATCTCCGACCAGTGCCTGGAAGCCCTGCATCAGCGCGCCGTTCGACAGGGCGGACCGGAAGAGCCTGTTCAGTTCGTGCTCCTGCAGCAGGGGGTCCGCGCCCTCCTCGGCGAAGGACAGCACGAGGAACGTGTCGCCGCCGTAGAGGCAGAACAGGCAGCCGTCCGAGGCGGTGGAGAGCGAGATCGCCTTCGCCAGAGCTGCGACGGGATCGTCGCCGGGCGCCCGGCGGGGATTCGCCTCCGCATCCTGCGGCCGGCGCAGGCGGACCGCGAAGAGGCGCGCGTCGAAGAGACGGCCATGCGCGAGCTGCGCGATGTAGTTGTTGAACTCGAAGAGCCCGATGAGCCTATGGATGTCGCCGAAGCGGCCGGCGCCACCGGCGCGCGCGCCCTTCGCTTTCCGGGCCGCGGCTTCGGGGCCGGAGACGGCGCCGATCCGGTAGAGCAGGTCGTCGAAGTCGAAGGGTTTCGTCACGTAGTCGTGCGCGCCCTCGCGGAACGCAGCCTCGACGTATTCGCGGTCGCCCATCGCGGTGAGCATGATGACCGGCGTTTCGGCGTAGTCCGGAATCGCCCGGATCGCCCCGAGAAGCTCGACGCCGCCCATCTCGGGCATCTGGATGTCGAGCAGGAAGATGTCGAAACGGGTCCCGCCCCCGGAGATCTTCTCTACGGCGGCGTCCGCCGAGATGGCGAGGTGGACATCGTAGTGCCCAAGCGACGTCAGGGCCCTGGCCAGCAGGTCGAGCATGTCTGGCTCGTCGTCCACGACGAGCATCCTGAGAGGGGTTGCAACCTCCAGGGGTTGGATCAAGGTCATCTTCCGGTCCTCGGGCTTTGGCCTGTGCGGCCGTCGTCACCCCGGCGGCTGCTCGCCGGGGCATGGCATCGTCCTCGTTAGACCCGGCCTTTGTCGCCTGTACGGCATGGTGAAGGCATTCTTTACGGATTGCGGCGACTTCCGGGCAATTCGTGGGCGCCGGCATCGTACGCGGAGCAATGCGGGCCGCAGCAGGCGATCGGCGGTGGTGCTGGAAACGGCTGCCCGTCGCGACCGAGGCGCCGCCCGTGCGAGGATGGTTCAGGG
>NZ_JBQLZP010000364.1:0-13974 GCF_052168335.1 Roseicyclus sp.
TCCGGAAGTCCCACGCTGTGCCAGTCGGAGCCGTCATCCCGGTCCGGCCGGTCGGCGGGACGCGACGTGCCGCTCAGCGCCGCAGCCAGCGCGCGGCGGGACGCGGCGAGGAGGCGTTCGTCCGCCAGGCCGGGGCGGACCCGGACGACGAGGCTGCCGGAGACGGCGCGCGGAGCGACCGCGAGAACGCCCGGCTCGGCGGCGAGCCATGCCGCGACACGCTCCATCCGCATTGCATCCCCGCGCAGGCAGCGCAGCCGCAGCCGCACGCGACCGCCATCCGACCGATGGGCGATCCGAACCGCGCCTGTCGGCGGATGCGCGTGTCTTGTGACCATCTCCTCCACGTCCGGCAGGCTAGGGGCCCCGTCGCGCGCCGACCTTGACGCGCATCAATCCCGCTTGCGCGGCCTCGCCGGAGCCTCGGCGGTTGCGGCCTTCCGCTTGCGGGCACTGCGTTGCCTCGCTGCGGGCTTCGGTGCGGATGCGGCTTCCGCCCCAGCCCCAGACCCCGGCCCAGACCCCGGCCCGGCACCCTCGAGGGCGGCGCGGGCGCGGTGCCAGTGCGCTTCGTGGAGGCCCGTCGGCTGCCTTTCCGTGAACCAGATGAAATATGCCGCGAGTGCGACCTGATCCTCGGTAACGACCCTTTCCGCCATGACGGTCCTCCTCGTCATCCAGACGCCTGGCCCCTGACGATCATGCCGCGTGCGGGCCCCTGGCGGCATCCGCGCGGCGCGTGGCGTGTTCACGTCGGCGAAATGCGGGCCGCCGCCACATGCCGCGCTTCGGCGCCTCAGGCCTCGAGCCGGGCGACCTCGACGAGCGCGGTGTGGGCGCTGCATCCCTGGCCGAGGCGCGAGGTGCCGACGTCCATCGTCAGCACGTTGGGGTTGCCGTCGGGGTCGATGTTGCCGCCGGGATCGCCGTACCAGGCCCCCGTAGGCAGCGCGACGACGCCCGGAAGGATGTCCTCCGACACCAGCGCCCGCGCCCGGCAGGCGCCGCGCGCGTTGAAGACGCGGAGGAGGTCGCCCGTCGCGATGCCGCGCCCCCCTGCGTCCTCGGGATGGATCACCAGCGTCGTGGGCCGCGCGCCGGGGATGTCGGCGAGCGCGCTCTCGAGCTGGCTGTGGAGCTTGTCGCCCGGCTGCGGCGAGACGAGGTGGAGCGGCGCGCGTGCCCCCGCCGCGCCCAGCCACTCCGACGGCGGAAGCCAGACCGGGTGGCCGGGGCAGTCGTCGTAGCCGAAGCCCGCGATGGTGTCCGAGAAGACCTCGATCCGCCCCGAGGGCGCGCCGAGGGGGGCGCCCTCCGGGTCCTCGCGGAACGGCGCGAAGAGAGTGCGGTTCGGTCCTTCCGTCCGGATCGGCAGGCGCACCCAGTTCCGCGCCCTCAGCGTGTCGAGGTCGGGCACCTCCACCCCCTCGGCGGCGGCTAGGCTGCGGTACTCCTCGTAGAGCGCGTCGATCCACTGCGCCGCGCTCCGCCCGCCGGTGAAGGTTTCGCCCGCGCCGAGACGCTCGGCGAGGCCTGCGAAGATCTCGTAGTCGTCGCGCGCCTCGCCCACGGGCGGGATGAGGGCCGGCATGTGGAAGAGGTAGTCGTCGAGGTTCGTGCGCCCGATATCCTCGCGCTCGTAGGGCGTGGTCGCCGGAAACACGATGTCGGCGCGCTTGGCGGTGGCGGTCCACCACGGCTCGTTCACGATGATCGTCTCGGGGACCTGCCATGCCGCGTGGAGCGCGTTGAGATCCTGGTGATGGTGGTAGGGATTGCCGCCCGCCCAGTAGATCAGGCGGATGTCGGGGTAGGGCTCGCGCCGCCCGTTGAAGTCGTAGGGCCGCCCCGGATGGCGCAGCATGTCGCCGATGCGGGCAACGGGGATCACCGTCTTCACCGGGTTCTCGAGCTGCGGGAAGGTCATGCCGCGCAGGCCGAGGAGCGACTTGCCCACCCCTCCGATCGCGCCGTAGCCGTAGCCGACGCCGCCGCCGGGCAGGCCGATCTGGCCCAGCATCGCGGCGAGGACGGCCGACATCCAGTAGGGCTGCTCGCCGTGCTCGGCCCGCTGGAGCGACCAGGCCACCGTGATCAGCGTGCGGGTCGCGGCCATGCGCCGGGCGAGGTCGCGCACCGCGCCGGGCGCGATGCCGGTGAGCGGCGCGGCCCATTCGGGGCTTTTCGGCGTACCGTCGCTCTCGCCCATCAGGTAGGGGCGGAAGCGCTCGAACCCGGTCGTGCAGCGCGAAAGGAAGTCGCGGTCGGTCAGCCCCTCGGTCTCGAGGACATGGGCCAGCGCCAGCATCAGAGCGGTGTCCGAGCCGGGGCGCACCGGCAGCCACTCGGCCACGGGCGGCGCATCCGTCCGCTGCGGCGCGATGTTGACCATCCGCATCCCCCGGGCGGCGAAACGGTCGAACCAGCCCGCCGTCTCGTGCTCGGTGATGCCGCCCATGCTGACCTGGGAGTTCTTGGGGTTGATCCCCCCGAACATCACCAGCGTCTCGGTGTGCTCGTGGATCGTCTGCCAGCCGTCCTGGTGCTCGTAGAGGAGCGTGAGGAAGTTCACCCCGAAGACATGCGGCATGATCGACTGCGCGCAGCCGGTGGAATAGCTCCCGAAGGAGGCAACGTAGCCGCCGATGGAGTTGAGGAAGCGGTGGACCTGGCTCTGGGCGTGGTGGAACCGGCCCGCCGAGCCCCAGCCGTAGGAGCCGCCGAAGATCGCGCCGTTGCCGTGTTCGCGCCGGACGCGGTCGATCTCCTCCGCCGCGATGTCGAGCGCCTCGTCCCAGGGAAGCGCGACGAAATCCTCGGACCCGCGCCCCTCGCGGCGGCGTGCCTCGAGCCAGCCGCGCCGGAAGGCGGGCCGCGCCACGCGGCTGCGGTGGTGGACGGCGGCGGGCAGGATCTCGGGGATGCGCGGCGGGTCGGGATCGGCGGCGAAGGGGCGGGTGGCGACGATGCGGTCGCCCTCCACGTCCACCTCGAACGCGCCCCAGTGGCTCGATGTCACCCGCGTCGTCACCTCGCGACCGTCGGTCATGTCCCGGTCCTGCTCCTGTCCCTTCCGTCCGGCCGAAGCCGCTCCTGCATCCGACCCTATCGCATCTGGCGCGCCGGGGAAAAGCGGCGCTCAGGGCCCCGGGCTGGCCGCGGCGTCGATGGCCGCGCGGAGCGCGGGCAGGTGGACCGGCTTCTGCAGCACCACGAAGTCGCGGTAGCCCTGCGGCAGCGACCCCTGGCGATAGCCGGTGAGGAAGACGAAGGGGATCGCGCGTTCCGCCAGCGCGTCGGCGAGGGTCTCGGAGGTCTGGCCGCCGAGGTTGAAGTCGAGCACCGCGAAGTCGACGCTGGCGAAGCGGCAGGCGGGCAGGGCGGTCGCCGAGGTCATGAAGGGTCCGACGACCTGGTGGCCGAGGTCCTCAAGCATGTCGGCCAGGTCGAGCGCGACCAGCGCCTCATCCTCCACCACCAGCACGTTCAAGCCACAAACTCCCGTCAGGCTTCGTGAATCTCCTCGCGCGGCAGCACGATCCGCACGGCCAGCCCCTCGTCCCGGAAATCGACCGAGACCTCGGCGCCGAGCTGCATCACGAGCACCTGCTTCAGCACGCGCGAGCCGAAGCCCGTGCTTGCCGGGGCCCTCACCCCGCCGAGCCCGCTCTCCTGCCACAGCAGGTCGAGCGCGCCGTCCCCGGTCAAGCTCCAGCGGACGGAGAGGGTTCCCTCCGCGCCCGAGAAAGCACCGTATTTCGCGGCGTTGGTGGCCAGTTCGTGGATTGCCAGCGCGAGGAGCTGGACCGAGCGGACGGGCAGCTTCAGCTCGGGCCCCTCCAGCGTCCAGCGGGTCCGCCGCGCGCCCCGGTAGGGGGCGAGTTCGGCCTCGAGCAGGCGGCCGAGCGACATGTCCTGCCACTGGTTCTCGGCGATCATCTGGTGCGCGCTCGACAGCGCCCGGAGCCGCCCCTCGAAGCCCTCGCGGAACGTCTCCACGTCGGTCGCCGAGCGCGAGGCCTGCCGCGCGATCGTCAGCACCAGCGAGAAGACGTTCTTCACCCGGTGGTCGAGTTCCGCCGAGACAAGGGCCAGCGTCTCCTCGCGGCGCTTGCGCTCGGTGATGTCGAGGTTGAGGCCCACGTAGCCGAAGAGCGCGCCCTCGTCGTCGAAGACCGGCCGCGCGATGGCGAGGATGTCGTAGCTGCCGCCGTCGCCGCCCGAGAAGCGGTGTTCGCGTTCCCAGTGCCCGCGCCGGGCGACGCAGTCCTCCCAGGCGGCGCGCGTCCTCTCGGCCTCCTCGGGGAGGAGCTTGGAGAGCCAGCCGAAATCGGCGGCCTCCTCGAAGGTCATGCCGACGAGGTCGAGGAAGGAGTCGCTGACGTAGGTCAGGCGGCCGCCGGGATCGCAGGTCCAGATACCGTAGGGAATCGAGTCGGCTATGGCGCGGTATTGCTGGTTGCGTTCCAGGATCTCGCGCTGGCGGCGCTTCTGGTCGGTGATGTCGACGACGGCGCCGTAGTAGCCGTCGATCCCGCCGCCGGGGCTGCGGCGGGGCGCAAAGGTGGCGAGCACGTCGCGCTCGCCCCCGGACCCGATGACGACGCGGTTCTCGAAGCTGACGACGCGGCCCTCGAACACGCGGCGCGTCTGCGCCTGCGCCCGCCGCCAGGCCTCGGGGCCGATGACCTCGGACACCTTCCGCCCGACGAGGCGGCCGGGTGCTTCGCCGAACTGGCGGTAGGCGCGGTTGACGAACTCGTAGCGCCCCTCGCGGTCGACGACGGAGAAGAGGATCGGCATGGCGTCCGCGAAGGAGCGCAGCGCCTGGCGCTCGCGCTCGGCCTCCTCGACGCTGCGCAGGTTGCGGATGAACAGCCAGAGGATGTTGGCCACCGACCGGATGAAGTCGATGTCCGAGTCGTCGAAGCCGCAGCGGCCGAGCTCGCTCTCGTGGACGCCGAGGACGCCCCAGGGGTTGGTGACGGGCCCGACGATCACGCTCGCGCCGCAGACGATGCCGTGCTCGGACAGGAGGCGGGGCGGCAGGAAGCGGCGCTCCTCCGCGAAGTCGTGCACGACGACCGTGTCCTCCTGGAGGAGGGTGAAGCCCGCCTGCGAGCCCTCGTCGGAGGGCACCCGCGCCGTGCCGACGATCCCGGGATGCCAGCCGACGCCCGCGCGCACCGTCATCTCCGAGCGGTCGGGCGTCAGCTCCAGCAGCTTCACGTAGCGGGCGTTCAGCCCTTCCGCGAGATCGACGACCGCCCTGTCGAGCAGCGCGTCGAGCGGGCAGCCGGCGAGCGCCAGCTTGCCGAGATCCGCCACCAGCCGGTGCTGGACCTCGCGTTGCGGGGCCGGCAGCGCGCCCCGTCCGTCCTGGTCCTTCATGCCGTCATCGCGCTCCTTCGTCGTCCCTACATAGAGAAGCCGGGCTTGGAAAAGAAGCCCGCCCGCCGGAACGGACGCGACGGCATGGGCGGGTCCGGGCGCGACGGGCGGTCCGCGGGGGTGGTCAATCCGGGGTCGCGGACCTAGACTTGTCCACATGCTGAAGAAGATATCCCTGCCGACCGCCCTGGCGGTGCGGGTCGTGCTTTCCCTGGCCCTCTGCACCGCGCTCTCGCTTCCCCTCGCCGCGCAGGAGGCGCCCGCCGCCGATCCGCCGACCGCCGAGACGACGCCCCCCGAGACCACGGCGGCCGAGGCGCGCGCGGCGCTGGCCGAGATCCTCCGCGACGAGGCCAGCCGCGAGGCGCTGATCGCCGAGCTGGAGCGCGCCGCGACCGAGGCCGAGCCGGTGCCCGAGGCGGCGCCCCTCTCGGTCACGCGGCAGATCGCGACCGTGACACAAGGCGCGGTGCAGGGTCTGATGGAGGGTGCGGTCGCGTTCTGGACGGCGCTCGCGCGCGCGCCGGATGCGCTCGACGACTTCGGCGCGCGCGAGGCGGGGATCCTGTTCGACGCGCTGCGCGACCTTCTCCTCGTCATCGGCTCGACGGTCGTGGCCTTCCTCGTGCTGCGCGCGCTCGCGCGGATCGTCTACGCCAGCATGGGCCGCCGTGCGAGGGCAGGCGGCGCGCTCCGCCGCTGGCTCATCGTGCTGGCTTCGGGTCTCGTGGACGCGGGCGTCGTGATCCTGGCCTGGGCCATCGGCTACGGGCTTGCGGCGACCGTGATCGGCCAGTTCGGCGAGATCGCGATCCGCCAGTCGCTATATCTCAACGCCTTCCTCGCGGTGGAGATGGTCAAGGTCGTCGTGCGCCTCGTCGTCTCGCCCGCCGCGGGCGAGCTTCGGCCGCTGCCGATCTCGGACCGGGGCGCGCGGCGGCTCTACCGGCCGCTCAACCTCGCCATCAGCCTCATCGGCTACGGCCTCCTCCTCGTCGTGCCGATCGTGACGGCGAACGCCTCCGCCGCCGCGGGCAGCACCGTGGCCTCTATCGTCGTGATCCTCGCGGCCCTGACGCTCGGCGTGGCCGCCGTCCTGCGCCGCCGCGCGGTGGCCGAATGGCTGCTCGCGCAGGGGCGCACGCCCGAGCCCGCTCCCGCGGCCGCGGGGGACGGCGACATCGTGGTCGAGGACATCCCCGGAGAGGGTCCGCGCATGGCCCGGCAGCCGAAGCGCGAGGGGGTCTACGCCGCGCTGGCGCGGCGCTGGCACATCCTCGTGCTCCTCTGGCTCGGCTTCATCCTCGTCGTCACGCTGACCCGGCCGGTGGCGCGCGTGGTCGACGCGCTCGAGGCCTCCGGCCTCCTCGGCCTCGCCATCGGGGCGGCGGTCCTCGCTTCGGGGATGCTCAGCCGCGCCATCGGGCGGCGCGTGCGGCTGCCCGCGCACATCGCCGAGCGCCTGCCGCGGCTCGAGGAGCGGCTGAACGGCTTCGTGCCGCAGATCCTCACGGGGCTGCGCATCGCGATCCTCGTGGCCCTCGCCCTCTTCGCGGTGGACGTGGTCGGCCTCTTCGACGTGGGCGGGTGGCTGACGACGCCGGCGGGCCTCGCGCTCATCGGCACCGTCGTCTCCGTCGCGGCGATCCTCGTCTTCGCCTTCGCGGCCTGGCTCGCGCTGACCTCCTGGGTGGAATACCGCCTCAACCCCGATTTCGGCGCGGTGCCGACCGCGCGGGAGCAGACGCTGCTGACGCTGCTGCGGAACGCGCTGACGATCGTGCTCCTCGTCATCACGTTGATGTTCGCGCTGTCGGAGATCGGCCTCGACATCGGCCCGCTCCTCGCCTCGGCCGGCGTCCTCGGCCTCGCCATCGGCTTCGGGGCGCAGAAGATGGTGCAGGACGTCATCACCGGCGTCTTCATCCAGCTCGAGAACGCCATGAACGTGGGCGACGTGGTGACGGCGGGCGCCGTGACGGGCGTGGTCGAGAAGCTGACGATCCGCTCGGTGGGCCTGCGCGATGTCCAGGGCGTCTACCACCTCGTCCCCTTCTCCTCGGTCGACACGGTCTCGAACTTCACGCGCGACTACTCGAACTACGTGGTCGACATGGGCGTGGCCTACCGCGAGGACGTGGACGAGGCGAAACAGGCCATGTTCGACGCCTACGACGCGCTCCGCGCCGACCCCGAGCAGGCGCCGAACCTCCTGGGCGATCTCGAGTGGTTCGGGCTCGACCAGTTCGCCGACAGCGCGGTGGTGCTCAGGGCGCGCATCCGGACGCTGCCGGGCAAGCAATGGGGGGTTGGGCGCGCCTACAACGCGCATCTGAAGCGCATCTTCGACGCGCGCGGGATCGAGATCCCGTTCCCGCACACGACGCTCGTCTTCGGCGAGGACAAGACGGGGCGGACGCAGCCGCTCCGCGTAACGCAGGCCGACCTTGCGGAGGCAGGGGGGCAGGGCTAGTCCTCGGGCTCATGCCGCCCGCGCTGCCGCCCCTCTTCGTCCTCCGCCACGGCGAGACCGTCTGGAACCGCGAGGGGCGGCTCCAGGGACAGCTCGACTCCGCGCTGACGCCGCTCGGCCGCGCGCAGGCGGAGCGGCAGGGCGCGATCCTGGCGCGCGTCGTGCCGGAGGGCGCCGTCGCGATATCCAGCGACAGCGGGCGCGCGCGGGTCACGGCGGGGATCGCGCTGGCGGGCACGGGGATCGAGGCGCGGGCCGACCCGCGGCTGAGGGAGATCGCGCTGGGCGCCTGGCAGGGCCTGACCATCGCCGAGGTCGCGGCGGGCTGGCCGGACCTGACCGCGGGACGCACGCCCGAGGACTGGAAGTTCGACGCGCCGGGGGGAGAGGGGCTGGACGCGCTGGCCGCACGGGTGGGCGATGTCCTCGCCGGGCTGACGGGGCCGACAATCCTCGTCACCCATGGTGTCACTTCGCGCGTCCTGCGCTGCCTCGCGCTCGGGCGTCCGCTGTCGGAGCTCGGCGCGCTGCCCTGCGGTCAGGGCGTCGTCCACCTGATCGAGAACGGCGGTGCACGCCTGCTCGAAGCCTGACGGCTTCGGCCTTGCCAGCCGGGAGGGGCGCGGTCTATGACGCGCCCCGGCGCGGGTGGTTAGCTCAGTTGGTAGAGCGCCTCGTTTACACCGAGGATGTCGGGGGTTCGAGTCCCTCACCACCCACCAGATTCCGCGTTCAGTTGCCCGTCACCATCACCAGCGGGACCTCCACATGCGATGGGTCGCCGTCGCGCAGGACGCGGAGGATCGTGTCGGAGGTGAAGAGGAGCCGTCCGTCGTGCCGGATCGTGGCGCGGAGGGCGTAGATCGCGCGCGGATCGAGTGCGGCTGGATCGTAGTCGATGGCGAAGGCGACGGGCGGCTGCCCCGGCTCGGCGATCTCGGTCCGGGCGAGCACGGGTGCGGGCGCATCGGCGCGCGAGATGTCCCGGATCTCCGCCTCGAACACGCTGCCCGGCGGCAGCGCGATCCGCTCGCGCCAGGTGGCGGTGCCTCTGAGCGTCTCGGCGCCCGCGTCCGGCGCCCCCCGCGCCCAACGCAAGGACCAGCGCCGCAGGCACGATCCGCATCCCGCGCCGCGTGGCGTTTCCCGTCTCTCGCATCCGATCCCGCCCTCCGGTGTCGCCCGGCCCCCGGTATCGCCGATCCGGGGCAGGGGACGGATCGCCATGACCCGTTCCGGGTCATGGCGCCGCCATCGTCAGGGGGACTCGCCGTAGTCTCCGCCGCGAGGACAAGGGGAGAAGAGAATGTCTCGCAACGTTTTGGCGGTCGTCGGCACCGCAGCGCTCCTGCTCGCGGGGTGCGTGGAGGAGACCGGTTTCGGCGGTTCGGGCGGCAGCTTCGGCGGCGGCGGGTTCGGCGGCTCGGGCGGCAGCTTCGGCGGCGGCGGCAGCAGCGGGCTGAGCCTCGGGCGCGAGATCTGCCTCGACACCGCGCGCCAGCAGGGCCTCAACGTGGCCCGGGTCGACTCGGTCGAGGAATACGGCTTCGGGTCCGCCGGTCCGCGCGGCGTGCAGGTCCGCATGCAGGTCCGCCGCGACGCGATGACGGTCAGCACCGAGCCGCGCGTCTGCCGCTTCACCTATTCGAACGGCCTGGCCGACATCAGCCGCACCTGAACACGACACCGAAAGGACACGCATCATGAAGGGACGTCCGACGGCCCTCCTCCTGGCCGTTTCGCTCGCGCTCGGCGCGGCCTCGCCGACGCTTGCCGACAACCATCCGCGCGGCGGCGACGGCGCCGCGCTCGTCATCGGGGCCATCGTGGGCCTGGGTGTGGCGGCCGCCATCTCGAACGGACGGCAGCACGACTGGGAGAACAGCGACACCTACCGCGAGCCGTTCTCGCCCTCTGCGAACGTGGTCTGCCTTCCGCAGCCGCGCCGCTGCTACGACCACGGGCATTTCTCGTGGCGCTGGACCCAGAGGATCTTCGGCTGAGACAGGCCGACCGACGAACACAGGGAGAGAGCACATGAAGATGGCAACCCGACTTGGCGCTGGCCTGCGCGGCGAGCCTCGCCACGGCCGCGGCGGCACAGGACGGCACGCCCGTCGATCCCGCCGACGTCGATGTCGTGACCCGCATGAACGCGGCCGTGAACACCGTCGCGCTCGAGCGCATGGGCGACCTGGTCGAGCCCGGCGACATGCTGCGCCTGCTCGTCGTGGCGCAGCAGCAGGCGCTGACCGAGAGCTGCGAAGGCTACGAGATGGACTGGGAGCGCTACAGCGCCGTCATGGCCGACATCTTGGCGGAGCTGTTCGCGATGACGGAAGAGGGGCAGAACAACCTGCCGGTCGACGTCGTGCTCATGGCCTATTCGATGTCCCTCGGCGGACAGCTCGCCGTCGCCGCCTACGATCCCGAGGCCTATTGCGCGCGCGGCGAGGTGATCCGCGCCGAGCTCGCGGAGGACACGGAACGACGCCTGACGGTTCTGGCATCCCTCGACTGACCGTCGGCCGGCCCTGCGCCTCCCTGGAGGCGCGGGGTCGCGAGTTTCCCTCAACGCGACAGTAACGAGTCATGGCATTCGACCGCAAAACCGCCGTGTCCGAGGCGGACGTGCTCATCGCCGCCGTGCGGCTCGGCATCGCGTTCATGACGAAGTCGGCGCTGGTCGCCCTCGTCGCCGAGCGCCGTCAGACCGATCCCGCCGCGACGGAGGCCGCGCTGCGGGAGCTGGATCGGCGCTATCTCGGATGAGACGCCGTGCAAGCGTCAGATGACGCCCATCCGTTGCAGGGCGCGCACGACACCGGTGAAGCGGCGCGCGAAGTCGAGGGGAAGGTCGTGCTGCCCGAGACGGGCGAGCGTGCCGCCCGGCGTCGAGAGCCTGCCCCGCTGCGTCTCGACGATCAGCCCCCGCTCCATCAGCCGGGAGACGTGGCGCCGGACCGTCTCGAAGGGCAGGCCCAGCGTCTCGGCGAGGCGCCGCCGCGAGATGTGACCGGCGAGCGACCGGGGAAGGGGGCTGCGGTCGACATGGTCCGAGCCGGGCGCGGCCGTGCGGGCGAAACGCTGGGTCGTGGCCACGACGACGGCGAGAAAGACCTGCCGTTCCTCCGCGCGGAGGTCCAGCGTGCGCTGGAGGTCGAGTTCCATGTCCAGAAGCGCGTTCGCCATCTCGTAGGCCGCGAGGCGCTCCACCGCGAGGAAGGCCTGCGGGTCCACGCAGAGCTGCGTCGGCTGCGGGAGGACATGTCGGGGCGGGGGATGACTCGCGGGAATGGGCGCGCGCCGGGGGGCGGTGTTCATGCGATGTCCCTCGCCAACAAACCGTTGCGCCAACCGCGCGCGCTCGAGACAATTCCCCGAAAGATAATTACGGAAATGAGCGAACTCAGGTAACGGCCTTGCGTCCCTCCGCGCCAAGTTGCGAGGGGGTGACGTGGCGTTACCCGTGAGATGGCTGTGGCGTCAGCCCGTCCGTTCCGTCGCCAGCGCCTTGAAGCCCGCGCTGATGTAGGGAACCACGCTCTCCTTGTAGGACGCCCAGGAGAAGTCGGCGCCCGCGCCCTGGTGGAGGCCCTGGACGCGCGCGTCCTGCACGGTCGCGGCGTGCATGACGGCCATCAGGAAGTGGAAGCCCCGGATCGCCGCGCCATGCCCGAGGCCGGGGATCGCCCGCATGAAGGCCGCGATGTAAAGCTTTGCCACGTCGTCGAAACTCTCGCTCATGTAGAGCGACAGCGTGCCGTCCCAGACCGAGCGGCCGACGAAGGTGGCGAAGTGGCGCCACTGGCCCTCGGGGTCGTCGAGGCGGTTGTAGTAGGGCAGGATCAGCGCGCGGACGAGCGGCTCGACCTCGACGTTGTCGCGGCCGACCAGCTCTTCGTACTGTTCCAGCAGCGCGATGCGTTCCTGGTTCAGCTCGCCCGCGCGGCGCTGGATCGTCTCGCGGACCAGCGTCTCCTTCTTGCCGAAGTGATAGGCGATCTGGCCGACATTGGCGTTGGCCTCGGCCGCGATCTCCTTGAGCGTCACCGTCTGGTAGTTGCGCTGCGCGAAGAGGCGCTCCGCCGCGTCGAGCAGGCGGTCGGGCGTCTCGATGTTGTACGCGCGAACGCGTGCGGCCGTCTGGTTCATCGCAACCCTGATCCTTCGTACGCGGCACCGCCGGGGCACGGAAGCTGATTACACGCTGCCGCAAAACCCGGCAAATCCCCGATTCCCGTGACAGATAACGGACCTCCCGCAAAAATCGTAGTGGCAATACGAAATTTCCACGTCACAGCGTAGTTGACAAACGGTTTGTGGCGCAGAAAGCATGGTGTCGGGACGAACTACGGGGCGCAGGGATGGCCAAGGATTCCCTTACACTTGCCGACATCGAGGGCGCCGAACGCCTCGCGGGCGTGAGCTACACGGCCGAGGAGCGTCAGCTGATGCTCGACAATCTCGAGGGTCAGATCGCCTCGGCCCGGCTGCGGCGGGGGGTGCGCCTCGGCAATGACGAGCCGATGGCGACGCGCTTCGACCCGCGCCTGCCGAGCTTCGCGATGCCCGCGCCCGAGGGGCCGCTGCGTTTTTCCGGGGAGGACCCCGGGCCGCTGCCCGAGGCCGAGGAGGACATCGCCTACGCGCCGGTGACGAAGCTGTCGCAGTGGCTGCGGCGGGGGATGCTCAAGTCCCGCCGCCTGACCGAGATCTACCTCGCGCGGGTCGAGGCGCTGAATCCCGACCTCGAATGCTACGCGTGGGTCACGCCCGAGATCGCGCGGGCCGAGGCGGACGCTGCGGACGCGCTGCTTGGCGCCGGCGTCTGGCTCGGGCCGCTCCACGGAATTCCCTACGGGCTGAAGGACCTCTTCGACACGAAGGGCGTCGTCACCGGCTGGGGCGCCGAGCCGTTCCGCGAGCGGGTGCCGGACCGGGACGCCGTGATCGTCGAGCGTCTGCGCGCGGCGGGCGCGGTCCTCCTGGGCAAGACGACCGTGGGCGCGCTCGCCTACAACGACATCTGGTATGGCGGCGTCACGCGGAACCCCTGGAACCTCAACGAGGGGTCGAGCGGCTCCTCCGCCGGGTCGGCCTCGGCCACGGCGGCGGGGCTCTGCGCCTTCGCCATCGGGACGGAGACGCTCGGCTCGATCACCTCGCCCTCGCAGCGCTGCGGCACCACGGGCCTCCGGCCGACCTTCGGGCGGGTGCCGCGCACGGGGGGCATGGCGCTCTGCTGGACGCTCGACAAGGTCGGGCCGATCTGCCGCTCGGTCGAGGACACCGCCATCGTGCTCGCGGCGCTGAACGGGCCGGACATCGGCGATCCCTCGACCATCGCGGCGCCCTTCCATTTCGACGCGGGCGCGGCGTGGAAGCACCTCAGGGTCGGCTACCTGCCCGAAGCCTTCGGGGAAGGAGCGAGCGATGTGGACCATGCCGCGCTCAAGGCGCTGCGCGGCCTCGGCGTCGAGGTTCGCGAGGTGCGCCTGCCCGATCTGCCCTACGGCGCGCTCATCAACCTCCTCTATGCCGAGGCCGCCGCCGCCTTCGAGGAGCTGACGCTCGAGAACACCGACGACACGCTGACTTGGCAGGACGCGGGCGCCTGGCCCAACACCTTCCGCAAGGCGCGCTTCCTCTCGGCCGTCGACCACGTCCAGCTCGACCGGCTGCGGCTGCGCGTGATGAAGGCGCTCGACGGGCTCTTTTCCGAGATCGACGTGCTGGCAGGCCCGTTCATGACCGGGCCGATGCTGGTCGCGTCGAACTTCACCGGCCACCCGTGCCTGCACCTGCGCGCGGGCTTCCTCGACGTCGGCACGCGCGGAAAGGCGAGCCTCGGCGCGGGCAAGCTCAGCGTCGGCGAGGAGGACGCCTCGGGCCGCACCTTCACCGTGCCGCAGGGCTTCTCGCTCTGGGGACGGCTCTTCGAGGAGGGGCCGATCCTGAACCTCGGCATGGCCCTCGAGCAGGCGCTGGGCGTGGCGGACCGCCGCCCGACCTTCGCGCGCTGAACCCGCGCCGCGCCGGGCCGCCCCGGCGCCGCGCAATCCCATCGGGGCCACCGCGCCCCGGCCGCTGCAACCGCCGGCGCCGCG
>NZ_JBQLZP010000365.1:0-3645 GCF_052168335.1 Roseicyclus sp.
TGCGCGGGGCGCTCGGCATGGGGTTCGGAGAAGCCGCTCGTGCCCTCGGCGACCAGTTGCGCCGCGGGTTCCGCCGAGCCGCGCATGATCGTCTGGAGGATCGCGGGCACGTTGACCGCATGGGCCACCGCCGCGCGCACCCGCACGTCGCGGAACGGGTTCTCCGCGCCGTTGCGGAGCGTTTCGTGGTCATGGGCGAAGCCCAGCATGATGACCCGGCTTTCGATCCCGCGAATGACCCGCGTGCCGTCGCCCGCGTCCACCCGCTCGGCGTCCTGCACCGGGACGGGCTCGATCATGTCGACCTCGCCCGAAAGCAGCGCCGCGACCGCCGTGGCCGAGTTCTGGATCGGCGTGAAGACGGCGCGCGTGATGCCGTGCTCCGCCTCGCCCCACCAGCCCTCGAAGGGCTCGAGCACGGTCTGCAGATCGGGCTGCCGCTCGACCAGGCGGAAGGCGCCGGTGCCGTTCGCGTTCCGCGTGGCGTAGTTCTCGGTGTCGCGCGAGGGGACCGCGGCGTCGTTCGCCTCGGTCCAGCCCGCGTCCATCATCATCCAGTTGGCGATGGAATCCGGGAACAGCGGCTGCGGCGAGTTCGTCATGATCTCGACGGTGTAGTCGTCGACCACGACGACATCCGAGACCGGGGCGAACCAGCTCCGCACGTCGGACGCCTCCGAGGCCGCCCGCTCGTAGGAGAAGAGGACGTCCTCGGCCGTGAACTCCGCCCCGTCGTGGAACGTCACCCCCTGCCGGAGCGTGAAACGCCACCCCGCGCCGTCGCCGATCGGCTCCCAGGAGGTGGCGAGCGCGGGCTCGATCGCCATGTCGGGCCCGCGGCGGACGAGCCCCTCGTAGACGTTGTTGAGGAAGCCCAGGACCGGCGTGGAACTGACGGCGTGGGGGTCCATCGAGCTCGGATCGGTGGTCGAGGCCCAGCGGAAGGTCTCGGCCGAGGCGGGCAGCGCGAGCGCCGCTGTCGCCACGGCGGCGAGGAGGTGGCGGGTCATGGGTCTTGTCCTTTCAGCCTTCACGAAGGGCACGCGCGCTGCGCCGCCCCGTCCCGGGGACGATCCCTGCGCCGCCCCCCTCCCGGGGCGGGCCACCCTCGGCCCTCCCCTGCGTCAGGCTGACGCAACGGGCGACGTCTGGCCAGCCGTCGCCCCTTCACTTGCCCGTGAGCCCGGAAAACGAAGGCGCCGCCCGGGATGTCCCCCGGACGGCGCCCCGCATGTCGCGGGTCCGGCGGCACGGAGCCGCCGAACCGTCAGCCGGTCACTCGGCCTCGAAGTACTTGAAGAGCACCTGGTCGTCCGCGTCCACGACCGTGTCCCACCCGTCGGCGATGCCCCAGTTCAGGATCTGGTTGTGGATCGGGATGTAGATCACCTCCTCCTCGGCCATGGCCCAGAGCTCGGCGATGGCCTGGTTCCGCGCCTCGAGATCCACTTCCGAGGAGAGACCGACGATCATCGCGTCCATCTCCGGGTTGGAGTAGCCCGTGCCGTTCCAGCTGCCGCGGTCCGCGGTCTTGGTGTGGTAGAGGAAGTTGAACACGTATTCCGAATCGTAGGTCGGAACGCCCCATCCCAGCAGGTAGAAGTCCGTCTCGCCGTTGGCGATCAGCGGGAAGTGCTGCGCCCGCGGCAGCGCCGAGAGGTTCACCGTGATGCCGATCTGGGCGAGCATCCCCACCGCCGCCTGGCAGATCGCCTCGTCGTTGACGTAGCGGTCGTTCGGGCAGTCGAGCTGCACCGAGAAGCCGTCGCCGTAGCCGGCCTCCTCCATCAGCGCGTTGGCCGCGGCGATGTCCCAGGCCGGGTACTGGTCGAGCTCCTCGGTCCAGCCGTTAACCGGGGGCGGGTTCACCACGCCCGCGGGCTCCGACTGGCCGCGCATGACGACCTGCTGGATGGCCTCGCGGTTGATCGCGATGTCGATGGCGCGGCGCACGCGGACGTCGGCGAAGGGGTTCGCGCCCTCGACGTTGTCGTTGCCGATGTCCTCCTCGCCCACGTTCATCCCGAAGAAGATCACGCGGTTCTGCGGCGCGCTGATCACGTCGATGCCGTCCGCGTCCTGAACGCGCTGGAGGTCCTGCACCGGCACGTCCTGGATGAAGTCCACCTCGCCCGTCAGGAGCGCGGCGACCCGCGTGGCCGGGTTCTGGATCGGCGTGAAGACGATCTCGCTGGCGGCCAGCGGGAACTCCCCGATGCCCCAGTAGTCGGGATTGGCCGACAGGACCGTGCGCACGTCCGCCTCGCGGCTCTGGAGCACGTAGGGCCCGGTGCCGTTGGTGTTGCGCGCGGCGAAAGTGTCCTCGCCCGCGGCGTAGTCCTGCACGTCGACCGCGTCGTTGGCGGTCGCCCAGCCCTCGTCCATCATCATGATGTTGGTGAGGTTGTTGGGCAGGAGCGGGTTCGGCCCGTTCGTCACGATCTCGATCGTGTGCGGCCCCGTCGCGCGCACCTCGGCGACCGAGCTCAGCAGTTCCTTGAAGTTCGAGGCCTCCGACATCGCACGGTTGAGCGAGAAGACGGCGTCGGCGCTGTCGAATTCCTCGCCGCCGTGGAAGGTCACGCCCTCGCGCAGCTGGAACACCCAGACGTTGCCGTCCTCGGCCGAGGGCTCCCAGCTCGTGGCGAGCGCGGGCACCATCTCGCCCTGCATGTTGCGCAGGATCAGCGGCTCGTAGATCTGGTGCATGAGCGTCGTGGTCGGGCCCTCGTTCTGCGAATGCGGATCGAGGGTCAGCGCCTCGGCGGCGCGCGCCCAGCGGAGGGTTTCGGCCGAGGCGGCGGCGGTCGTCAGCGCCGTCGTGGCCAGAAGCGCCGCCCCGAAGGCGGCGATGCGGATGGTCATGGAAGGTCTCCCTGTTTCTATTGTTGGACCTGCCAACGAGTATGGACAGCCCGGCCCGCTTGTCCAGACGCGCCCCGGCGGAAACCACTCTGCCCAGCGGCGCGGACGGGGGGTGCATTGCGCCCTCCCCCGCAATAGATGCATGGTGGAGAGGATCGCGCGGGAGACCCGGACCATGGCCGTCGGCGTGGAAGACAAGGACTGGATCGAGCGGTTTCAGGGCCTCAAGCGGCTCGAGCCGCGCATCCGCGACGTGCTCACCTCGCGGAGCCAGGTCGTCCGCATCCCGGCGGGCACCGTCATCTTCGGCCCCGGCAAGTCGCCCGAGAACATGCTCCTGATGCTCAAGGGCACCGTCCGGGTCCAGCAGCTCGCCGAGAACGGGCGCGAGGTCGTGCTCTACCGCGTCACCGCGGGCGAGAGCTGCGTGATGACGACGGCCTGCATGCTCGCCTACGAGGACTACTCGGCCGAGGGCGTGGCCGAGACCGACCTCGTGGTCGCCGCCGTGCCGCGCGCGGTCTTCGACGACCTCATCGCCTCGTCGAAGGAGTTCCGCACCTTCGTCTTCACCGCCTATTCGCGGCGGATGACCGACCTCTTCCACGTGATCGAGGACATCGCCTTCCGGCGCATGGACATCCGCCTCGCCCAGAAGATCGTGGAGCGCGCGGACACGGGCGTGCTCAAGGCCACCCACGCCCAGCTCGCCGCCGAGCACGGCACCGCGCGCGAGGACATCTCGCGGCAGCTCGCCGAGTTCCAGCGCCGCGGCTGGAT
>NZ_JBQLZP010000366.1:0-4885 GCF_052168335.1 Roseicyclus sp.
GCCGGCGCAATCCCTCCGCCTCCCGAGGCGCAACGGACCACGAGACCCCGCGATGCGGCCTCCCGCCCGCCACGCAAATCTGGCGAGGGTCCCGATCCCCCGGTCCCGCCTCAGCGGCACCCGAGACCGCGACCACTGCTACCGCCACCTTCCCGGCCGCCAGCGCCGGCGCCCCCGCCCCCGCGCCGCCTGCGCGGCGCCTCCCGGCGACGGCGCAGCCGGCGCAATCCCTCCGCCTCCCGAGCCGGCACGGACCCAGGGACCCCGCGAAACGGCCTCACCCACGCCGCGCAGACCCCCGCGACGGTCCCGCACCCCCGGTCCCGCCTCCGCGGCACCCGACACCACGACCGTCCGACCGCCCCCTCCCGGCGGCCAGCGCCTGTGTCCCGCCCCCGCGCCGCGCAGGCGGCGCGCGTCCCGGCGACGGCGCAGCCGGCGCAATTCCTCCGCCTCCCACACGCGCCCCCGCTACGCGCGGAACTTAGGGCGGCAGGCTCCCGCCCCGTGGGCCAAGGACCGCACGACCGGCGCCCCGAAGAAGCGCCCGCTCGAGACGGCACATCCACTCCCCGGCGACCATGCCCGGCTCTAAGGGCCGAGCCGACCCCGGTATTCCTCCGCCGCCGCCCCCGCAGGAGTCCCGCAACCGCACGGCACCCCATCCCCGCGCAGGCCCCGCCGCTGCCGCCCGGGGGGCGCACCTCTCCCCACCCGCTCCCTTCGCGACGCACCTTTCTCCCGGCGACGGCGCAGCCGGCGCAATCCCTCCGTCCACCCCAGGCCGCGACGTCCCGACCGGAGGCAAGCCCCACCCGGGGTGCCACGGATCGCGCCCGGAGACCCGGCCGCGCCACCCGCGCCCCAGACGGCAGCGCCCGGCCCGCCAGTCGGGTACCCCGGATGTCCCCCATCCCCCGGCGACGGCGCAGCCGGCGCAATCCCTCCGTCCACCCCAGGCCGCGACCTCCCGACCGGAGGCAAGCCCCACCCGGGGCGTCACGGATCGCGCCCACGGGAGGCCCAGGCCCGTGTCCCTTTGGCCGCGTCCGTCCCCTTCCAGCGGGTAGTCCGGACTGCCCGTCCGGCGACGGCGGAGCCGGCGCAATACCTTCGGCCGCCGGCGTTCACTCCATCCAGCGCGCCTTGCGCTTCTCGAAGAAGGCGGCGATCCCCTCGGCGCTCTCGGCGTCCTCCCAGCGGCCGACCAGCGCCTCGATGGTCATGGCGACCTGGGCCTCGTCGATCCGCGGGCCCAGATCCGCCACGAGGCGCTTGCCCGCCGCCACCGCCCCCGGCGCGGCCGAGAGATAGGGCGCGACCTCCGCCTCGACGGCCGCGTCGAGCGCCGCCTCCGGCACCGCGCGCGCCAGGAGCCCGAGGTCGACCGCCTCGCCCACGTCGAACACCCGGCCCGAGAAGAACACGCGCCGCGCCCGCGCCGCTCCCATGCGCGCCACGATGTAGGGTCCGATCGTGGCCGGGATCAGCCCGAGCCGCACCTCCGTCAGGCCGAGCTTCGCGCCCTCGACGCCCACCGCCACGTCGCAGACCGAGATCAGGCCCACGCCGCCGCCGAAGGCCTGCCCCTGCACGCGCCCGATCAGCGGCTTCGCCATCCGGTCGAGCGCGCCCAGCATCTCGGCGAGGCTCCGCACCTCGCGCGCGCGAGCGGCGGCGTCGGCCTCCATCTGCGCCCGCATCCAGCCGAGGTCGCCCCCCGCCGAGAAGGACCGCCCCGCCCCGGTCAGCACGACGACCCGCACGGCCGGATCGCGCCCGAGGCGGCCCGCCGCCTCCGTCAGTTCCGCGATCATCGCGGAGTTCATCGCGTTGTGCTTCTCCGGCCGGTTCAGCGTGAGTGTCGCCACCCCGCGCCCGTCGACGTCGATCGTGATCGTCTCGCCCATGTGCCTCGCTCCCTTGCCTATCTTGCCGGGCCCGCGCCCACCCGCCTCGCGGGGCTCATGCGCCGGACCCGCAGCCTCTCCGCCGGTCGTCGTCCCTCGCGCTTCGTCCCGTGTCCGGGCGCGGTGCGCGGCCGGTCAGCCGCGCGCCGCGACGCCGCTCCCGATGCTCCCGTGCCCGCCGCGCTCCTCCGCCCGCCCCGCGGCTGGCACGCCTGGAACCCGCGGGGGGTTCGAACGCTGCTCCGCTCCGAGGGCCCCGAGGGCGGGCGCCGACCGGCTGCCCGGCACCCCGCCGGAGCGCCCGTCCCGCGCCCGTCCCGCGACCGTCTTGCGCCCGACCGGTCCGCCTCGTTCCCGTGTCCGACCCTCGGCCATCACACCCCCGCGACGTCGCCCGCACCATCCCCACCATTCCCGCGCTCCGTCCGAAGCCCGGCCCGGCCATCGGACCCGACACCGCACCGGGGGGCGAACACATCTTTCCCTCTCGACCGCGCGCATTCGCCCCGCCCCTCGCAAGCGCCCGCCTCCACCGATGGCCCACTCGCCTCCGCAGAACCCCGCACCCCCCCTTCGGCGTGGCTCACATTCCCGCCCGCGCCGTCTCCGCCGCCTCGTTCCGCGCCATGGCGGGCCCCGTGACCCCGCCCGGCGCGGCTCACGCCCCCGCCCGCATCGCCCGCGCCATCTCCGCCGCGGTCGCGATCCGCGCCATGTCGAGCCCCGTGGCATAGCCCAGCGCCGCGAGCCGCGCCGCCACGGCCTCGGTCGCGACGTTGCCCGCCGCCCCGGGCGCGTAGGGGCAGCCGCCGAGCCCGCCGACCGCCGCGTCGAAGACCCGGAGGCCGCGGCCGAGCGCCACCTCGACATTGTCGAGCGCCCGGCCCGAGGTGTCGTGGAAATGCCCTGCGAGGCGCTCCGCCGTAACCTCCTCGAGCACCGCGGCCAGCATGGCGTCCGTCCCCTCGGGCGTCGCCCGCCCGATCGTGTCGCCGAGCGAGATCTCGTAGCAGCCGAGCTCGCGGAGCCGTGCGGCCACCCGCGCCACCGCGCCCGGATCGACATGCCCGTCATAGGGGCACTCGACCACGCAGGAGATGTAGCCGCGCACGGGGATGCCGTCGGCCCGGGCCGCCTCGGCCACGGGGGCGAAACGCGCGAGGCTCTCCTCGATGGTGGCGTTGATGTTGGCCTTCGAGAACCCCTCCGAGGCCGAGCCGAAGATCGCCACCTCGTCGGCCCGCGCCGCCCGCGCCCGCTCGTAGCCCTGCATGTTCGGCGTGAGCGCGGCGTAGGAGACGCCCGGCGCGCGCGCGATGCCCGCGAGCACCTCGCCGCTGTCGGCCATCTGCGGCACCCATCTGGGCGAGACGAAGCTCGCCACCTCGATCCGCCGGAAACCCGCGCCGCTCAGCATGTCGATCAGCGCGATCTTCTCCGCCGTGGGGATCAGCCGTTTCTCGTTCTGGAGCCCGTCGCGGGGCCCGACCTCGAAGATCTCGACATGTTCGCCCATCAGCCCCGCGCCTCCTTCCGGTCGCGGAGGGATGTCGCGCTCCCGCCGCCGGATACCGTTTCGTGCCCGCTTCCGAGGCGTCCGGGGCCGTCCGCCATCGGACCCGCGCCCCGCGCCGACACCGGCGACCCTGGGCGCGTCCTCCGGGTTGGCTGCGCAGGGCACCCTCCCCGACGCGCCTCACCGGAAGCGATGCCGCGAGGCCCCTCCGTCGGCCGACCGCTTCGCCCGTGGCCGCGGCGGCCGCCACCGAGGCCGCCGAAGGCGTCCACCGAGCCCCGCCCCGCCACGGCGTCCGTCCGTGATGGGCCGCCGCCTCCGACCCGTGTGCGACGGCCGCCCGCCGGAACGCGTCTCGCCCGCGAAAGGCTTGACGACAGGGGGCGGACTGCTCCGCGCGTCCGCCCGGCCGGGCCCAAGGCCGCCGAAGGCGTCCGGCGAACGCCGACCCGGCCGCGTCCCGAACCGACCCGCATCAGCGCGCCCCCTCGACCGGCCAGGGCGCGTAGTAGTCGCGGGTGTAGAGGCGCTGGCTGTCCTCGACGGGCAGGCTCGCGATGAAGCCCGGCCGCGCGCTGATGCGCGCGTACCAGGCCCCGAGCGCCGGGAAACCCTCGATCCTGACGAAGTGCCGTGCCATGTAGACCGCCTGCCCCACGCTCACGTCCGCCGCCGAGAAGCCGCCGTCGAGGAGGTAGTCCCGCCCCTCGAGCCGCGCGTCCACGGCGGCGAGGCACTTCTCCGCCCGCTTCGCCTCGAGCGACATGACGACGGGCGAGCGCATGTGATCCTCGCGGAGCGCGATGTGCTGCTGGGTCAGCGCCGCGATGTGCTGGCTCAGCGTCTCGGCGAAATGGACCCAGATCAGCCAGTCGATACGCTCGGGATCGCCCGGCGCGCGGCCCATGCCGGTCGCGGGAAAGCGCTCGCACAGGACCTCGGTGATCGCGCCGGTCTCCCAGATGGCACGCCCGTCGAGCTCCAGCGCGGGGACGCGGCCCGCCGGGTTCAGCGCGAGGAACTCGGGCGAGCGCAGGCGCTTGTCGAAGGGCCATTCCACCACCTCGAAGTCGATGGCGAGCTCGTGCAGGAGCCAGAGCGTCCGCATCGAGCGCGACTGCGGCACGTGGTGCAGCCGGATCATGCCGCCGCCTCCTCGGAGGCGAGCAGGATCAGCGCCGCCCCCGCCTCGACCTGCGCGCCGGTGGCGACCAGCACCTCCGCCACGACCGCGTCGCGGCCGGCGGTCAGCGCGTGCTCCATCTTCATAGCCTCGAGGATCGCGAGGCGCTGGCCGCGCTCCACCCGGTCGCCGGCAGCGACGAACACCGCCTTCACCAGCCCCGGCATCGGCGCCTCGATCCGGTCGCCGCCCGCGCCCGCCTCCGCCGCCACGTCGAGCGGGTCGGGCAGGTCGAATTCCCGCGCGTCGCCGTCGAAGACCGCGACCCGGCCCGGC
>NZ_JBQLZP010000367.1:0-5708 GCF_052168335.1 Roseicyclus sp.
CCGACCATGCGGATCACCGGCAGCACCTTGCGGTAGAGCGCGCGCGCCGCGTCGTAGTCCTGCGCGTCGGCGGTCAGCGTGAAGAGTTGCGCGAATTCGGCCGGCATGACGTTCGAGCCGACCGAAACCCAGCCCTCGGCCCCCTCGACGAAGGACTCGAAGCCGAGGATGCCGCCGAAGACCGTCATCCGGTCGCCGCAGAGCTCGAGGATGTCCCGGATGCGCGTCACCTCGAGCGTGCTTTCCTTGATGTAGCCGACGGTCGGAATCTCCGACAGGCGCGCGACGATGGGCGGCGTCAGGTCCACGTTCGCGGTCGCCGGGTTGTTGTAGAGCATGATCGGCAGGTCCGTCGCCGCGCCGATGGTCGCGTAGTGGTGGTAGAGCTCGTCCTCGGTGGGGCTCGAGTAGAAGGGCGGGATGATCATGACGCCGTCGGCGCCCGCCGCCCGTGCCATGCGCGCCGCCCGCACCGCGTCGTCCGTCCACTCGGCCCCGGCGCCGACGAGGACCGGGACGCGGCCCGCCACCGTCTCGACCACGCAGCGCGCGACCGCGTCGCGCTCGGCCTCGGTCAGGGACAGGAACTCGCCGGTCGAGCCGAGCGGGATCAGGCCGTGGATACCCTCCCGGACCTGCCAGTCGGTGAACTCCGCCAGCGCGCCGAGATCGAGCGCGCCCTCCGCGTCGAAGGGCGTGATCATCACCGTGTAGGTGCCGCGGAAGGCCTTGGTCATCTTGCAGTCTCCGGGATTGTGGCGACCCGGGGCATGGCGAGCAGGCCCAGGGGATTGAGGCGCACGAGGTGGGCGACGTCCTCCGCCGTGAAGCCGAGGCGCCGCATCATCGGCACGACGTTGCGCAGGAAGTGACCATAGCCGTGCCCGCCCCAGCGCAGGGTGCGGGTCCGCGTGCAGATGTCGTGGCTGACGAGGATGCGCGAGCGCAGGCCGGCGTCGATCAGCGCCCGGATCGCGCGCAGGCGGCCGCGGTCGGTCGGAAGCTCGACCTCCGGGTCCATCCAGTAATGCGAAGTCTCGACGCCGAAGAAGTCCCATTCGACCATCACGCCGAGCCGCGCGAGGGCGAGCGGCCCGTGGCCGTCCGCCCCGGCGCCTTCGGGATAGGTGCGGTCCATGTGGCAGATCGCGACGCGGCCGAGGTCGGCGCCCTCGGCCGCGAGGATCTCGACGATCTCGAAGGGCGCGCGGGGATCGCGGCCCGGATGGACCGATATCCCGGACCCCGTCGCCTGCGCCGCGCGCGCCGCCGCCACCAGCGCGCGGCGCTCGCAATCCTCGAGCGGCCAGGAACAGCCGATCTCGCCGATCAGCCCCGCCCGGATCGTGGTGCCGTCGAGGCCCACGGTGATCTCCTCGACGAAGCGGGCGGTCAGCGCCTCGGCGCTCGCCGCGCGGGTCTTGGCGTCGAGATAGGCCGCGGTGTAGGTGCCGGCGGCCGCGACAACCGCGCAGCCAGAGGCGCGGGACGCGGCCGCCAGCCCCTCGGCGTCGCGCGCGAGCCCGCCGACGGACTGGTCCACGATCAGGTCGCCGCCGTCCGCGACGAAGGCCGCGAGCTCCTCGGCCGCGATGCCCCGGTCGGTCTGTCGCGCATTCGCGGCCGTGCGGTTCGACAGGTAGTCGATCTGCCAGCGGTTCCCCAGCCCGATTTCCGTCCCGGCCTCGTCCGCGCGCTGCCCCGGCGGCACGATGTCGTAGAGCAGGTGCTCGTGGACCATCACCGCCGAGAACTCCGCGGCAGGCCTGTCGCCGCACACGGTGCGCACGATGCCGGTCGGCTGGGTCGGGTCGGGCATGTCGGGCCTAGTGGCTCAGGATCTTGGAGAGGAACAGCCGCGTGTGCTCGCTCTTGGGCGCGGTGAAGAACTCCTCCGGGGGGGATTCCTCGACGATGTCGCCGCCATGCATGAGGACCACCCGGTCCGCCGCCGCGCGGGCGAAGCCCATCTCGTGCGTGACCACGATCATCGTCATGCCCTGGTGCGAGAGGTCGACCATCACGCCGAGCACCTCGGAGATCATCTCGGGGTCGAGCGCGGAGGTCGGCTCGTCGAAGAGCATGACCTGCGGCTTCATGGCGAGCGCGCGGGCGATGGCGACGCGTTGCTGCTGGCCGCCCGAGAGCTGCCTTGGATAGGCGTTCTCCTTCTCGGGCAGGCCGACGCGGGCCAGAAGCTCGCGCGCCTCCTCCTTCACCTCGTCGCGGGACCGCTTCAGGATGCGGACGGGCGCCAGCATGATGTTCTCGATCACGCTGATATGCGGGAAGAGGTTGAAGTTCTGGAACACCATGCCGAGGTCGCGCTGCTGCCGGGCGATCTCGGCATCCCGCAGCGGCACGCGCCTGCCGTTCTTCTCGCGGAAGCCCATCAGGTGCCCCGCGGCGCGGATCGTGCCGCCGTCGATTGTCTCGAGCTGGTCGATGCAGCGCAGGAGCGTGGACTTGCCGCTGCCCGAGCGGCCGCAGATCACCACGACCTCGCCCTTGCGGATCGTCATCGAGACATCGCGCAGGACGTGGTTGTCCCCGAAGGATTTCCGCACGTTCTCGATCAGCACGATGGGCTCGCCGAGCGACTTGGCCGGGCGCCTGGCGGCGCCGCGCGGTTGCGTCGGGGAGGGCGGGGTCGCGTCGGTCATGGCGGGCCTTTCGCTGGTGTCGGGCTGGACCTGGAGCGTCATACCTTGGCCGTCCCGGCCTTCTGCAGGGCCTTCTTCAGTTCCTTCTCGGCATCCGGCGAAATCGCGGTGGAGGGGCCGAAGGGCTTCTCGTAATGCGCCTCGATCCGCTGCTGGATGAGGCCCCAGATCGACACGAGCAGGAGATACCAGAGCGCTGCGACGGAATAGACCTCGAGCACGCGGAAGTTGATCTGCGCCAGCATCTGCGCGTTGCGCATCAGCTCCTCCATCGAGATCACCGAGGCGAGCGAGGTCGTCTTCAGCATCCCGTTGAACTGGTTGCCGAGCGGCGGGATGATCGTGCGGGTCGCCTGCGGCAGGATCACGTAGTACATCCGCTCCCGCCACTTCATGCCGACCGAGCGCGCCGCGTCGTCCTGGCCCTTGTCCACCGACATGATGCCCGCGCGGATGATCTCGGCCAGGTAGGCGCCCTCGTTCAGCGCCAGGCCGAGGATCGCGGATTCGATCACGTTCAGCCGGATGCCGAGCTGCGGCAGGCCGGTGTAGATGATGACGAGCTGGATCAGGACCGGCGTGCCGCGGAAGAGCCAGATGTAGAACTCGGCGATGTAGCGCACGACCGAGTTGCCGTACATCTTCATCATCGCCGCGACGACGCCGAGCCCGAGGCCGATCGTCATCGAGATTACCGACAGCCAGACGGTCGTCCATGCCCCCCGCAGCATGAAGCCGTTGGTCAGGTAGTCGAAGAAGAAGGGCCAACTCCAGTTCACCGGCGTGCTCCCGCATCAGGTCAGGTGCCGTGCGGCGCGGGGCTGGCCCTGCGCCGCACGGGATGTCGTCAGGTAGGGACCGCGAACGCGGCCGGACTTACGGCGTGTAGTAGACGGCGATGTCGCCGCTGTACTCGTCCCAGAGCTCGATCGGCGTCGCACCGTAGGCGCCGAGCATCTCGTGGTAGGTGCCGTCGGCGACCATGTCGCGGAGCACCTGCGCCACGGCATCGGCCAGCACCTCGCCCGAGGCGCCGTCGAAGCCGAAGGCCGAGGGCAGGCCGGGGTTCAGGCCAGCCGCGCCCACGTCGAAGGCGCCCTGCTCGGCATACCAGGCGGCGGTCGCGTCCGGTCCGAAGACCGCGCGCACCTGTCCCGCGCCGAGGGCGGCGAAGGCCTCGGCGAAGGTGTTGAAGGCCTGGATCTGCATGGACTCGAAGCCCTCGGCGACCTGCTCCTCGTTGATCTCGCGGATCAGCGCGTCCGCGAAGCCCGCGATCTCGGTGCCGACGGGCTCGCCCGCCAGTTCGTCGTAGCCGGTCACGCCGAGCGGGTTGCCGCGCTCCACCACGATGGCGAGCGCGTTCACCGTGTAGGGCACGAGGCGCATGATCTGCGCGCGCTCGGGGTTGTAGTACATCCCGGTGTTGATCATGTCCCAGCGCCGGTTGGCGAGGCCGGGGATCTGCACCTCGAAGCCCACGTTCATGAACTCGGGTTCGAGGCAGAGGCGGCGGGCGATCTCGCGCCCGAGGTCGGGGTGCAGGCCCTGGAGGTTGCCGGAGGTGTCGATGTACTGGCGCGGCGGGATCGTCGCGTTGATCGACATGGTCAGCACGCCCGGCGTGACCGTCGGCAGGTCGGCCGGGCAATCCTGCGCCACGGCGGCCCCGGCGCCGAAGCCGAGGGCGAGCACGGCAGCCGCGCTCTTGAGAACGTTGGTCTTCATCGTCATCGTTTACTCCCCGTTGGTGGTTGTGGAATGGCCGCTTGGGTGTCCCGCGCCGCCAGGATGGAACAGCGTCGTCAGGTCGGGCGCGGCGTCCCGCACCAGTCCAGGATGATGTCGGTGGTTGCCGCGATGGTGCGCAGGTAGTCCTGTAGGTCGACCCACTCGTCGCGCCGGCCATTCTGCGTGAGGTCGCCGCAGAGCCCGCCGAGGCCCACGGTCGGGATCGACTTCTGCACCATCGGGTTGCGGATGTCCGAAGAGGTATGCATCGGGTTGACGTGCGGCTGCCGACCGGTCTGCGCGCTGACCGCGCGCGCGGCGGTCAGGTAGAGCGGGTGGTCGGGCGGGCATTCCGCGCCGGTGACGCCGCTCAACCACTCGATCGTCGGCGGATGCGCGGCGAGGTGGGGATCGGATGCCGAGGCCGCTCCGATCGCCGCCTCGACCTCGGCCCGGACCTCGTCGAGCGTCTCGCCGGGCGGGAACGAGATGGCGCCGGCCAGAGTGCAGGTCTCGTTCAGGCGGCCGAAGCGGCGATCCTCGCCGCAGATCAGGTTCGACACCATGATGTTGGTCGAGCGGCCGACCTCCTTCTCGAGCGCGGGGTGGTGGATGCGCCGCCCCCGCTCGGCATCGAGGTCGCGGAGCGCCGCGTGGATCAGCATGGCCTTGTCCAGCGGATTGACCGCGAGATGGGCGAAGGCGGTATGCCCCGGCTCGTTCGTCGGCGGGAACTTTCCCGTCACGGTGATGCGGAATTCGAGCTGGCCCGAGGCGAAGGCCTTGATCTCGTTGAGGCCCGCCCCGGACTCGGCCGGATGGAGGTAGAGCGCCGCGTCCGCCACGAGGCCCTGATGCATCGCCGCGGCCACGCCGCGCGCGTGTCGCTTGGACGGGGCCGAGATCATGACGACATCGCCGAGCGTCGCGCCCGTCCGCGCCGCGCGCGCGAGCGCCAGCGTGCCCGCCGCGATGCCCGCGAGGTCGTCCGCGACGCCCCAGCCATAGAGCCTGCCGCCGTCGATCCGGCCCTCGAAGGGGTCGCGGCTCCAGGTTTCGGTCTGCGCCACGGGCTCGCTGTCGGGATGGGCGAACATCAGGAGCGATTGCCGGCCCGCGTCGCCGCGGAGGCGGCCGATGACGTTGACCCGTTCGCCTGGCGTCTGCGTCCGTGCCGAGGCGAATTCGCCGACGACCGGGACCGACGCCGGATCGAAGGGCCGGTCCTCGGCCTCGGCCCCGGCCTCCGCCATCCTCGCCCAGATCGCCCCCTCGACGGCGTCTTCCCCGGTGTTCTCCGCGGCGATGAGAGTG
>NZ_JBQLZP010000368.1:0-14031 GCF_052168335.1 Roseicyclus sp.
CTCCCCCGCCTAACCTCGCGGCGACATCCAGCCCGGGGACCCTTCGTGACCATGTTCGCCCGTATCGCCGTTCTCGCCGCAGCCCTCGCCGCCGCGCCCGCCCTTCATGCGCAGGACGCGGGCCTGCCCTCGACCTTCGGCGTCTTCACCGTGACCTCGGGCTTCCTGCCGGACCCGAACTGGGTCAGCCTGCTGGCGGGCGGGCACATCCGGGGCGAGTACACCGACACGGTCACGGGCAACCGCTGCGCCGGCTACTTCGCCGAGGCGCCGGATTTCCGCATTCACTTCACCCCCGGGCAGGGCCTGCCCCTCTCGTTCTACGTGGAGTCGGACGCGGACACGGTCCTCCTCGTCAACGGGCCGGACGGGGCCTGGTCCTGCAATGACGACAGTTCCGGCCTCAACCCCGCGCTGACCTTCGCGGCGGCCGCCGGGGGGCAGTACGACGTCTGGGTCGGCACCTACGCGCAGACGAGCGACTGGCCCGCCGCGACGCTCGCCGTGACCGAGGCCGCCCCCTTCGCCGGCATGTTCGAGCGCGCCTTCTTCGGCACCGACGACCGGGTGGAGGTCGACACGACGGCCGCGCCCTGGAGCATGATCGGCTATCTCGACCTGTCATCGACGAGCTGCACCGGCGTCCTGATCGGCCCCGTGACCGTCCTGACGGCGGCGCATTGCATCGCGGAGGGCGGTGCGATCGTGACGCCGCCGGTGGAATTCCTCGCGGGCTACGATCGGGGCAATGCCGTCGCGCGTTCGGCCACGGTGGGCTATCACGTGCCCGCAGGCTGGCTCAACGGCGAGCAGGAGGGCATGGACTTCGCCTTCGTCTACCTCGCCCAGCCCATCGGCGACGTCGTCGGCTGGATGGACGTGACCGGCCTCGGCGCAAGCGAGGTCGCGGCGCTGGTGGCGGGAGGCGGCCCGGACATCATGCAGGCGGGCTACAGCTACGACCGGGACGGCGTGATGACGGGCAACCTCGACTGCCCCTTCGTGGAGCTCGGCCCCTCGAGCACGCTGGTCCACGAATGCGACACGCTGCAGGGCGACTCGGGCTCGCCGCTCTTCATCGAGGATGGCGGGCGCTACAGGATCATCGGCATCGAGAGCTACACCGACACGCGCCCGCGCGAGGCCTACGACCGCAACATCGCCATGTACACGGACTACATCATGGCCGAGATGCGGGCGCTCGCCTCGGGGCAGGTCTCGGCGCAGCCCGCGCCCGGACCGGGGACCGGCGGCAAGTAGCAGGCCCCGGGCGGCTCAGGCGCGGCCGTATATCTCCGCCACGCGCGCGACGGCGGCCTCGAGCGACATCTCCTCGCTCTCGCCGGTCCTGCGCCGGGTGAGTTCCACCTTGCCCTGGCCGAGGCCGCGCGGCCCGACGGTGATCCGCCAGGGCAGGCCGATCAGGTCCATCGTCGCGAATTTCGCGCCCGCGCGCTCCTCCCGGTCGTCGTAGAGCGGCTCGAGCCCGCGCGCGGCCAGCGCCCTGTAGAGGTCCTCGCAGGCCGTGTCGCAGGAGGCATCGCCCTGCTTGAGGTTGACGATACCGACGTGGAACGGGGTCACGCCCTCGGGCCAGACGATGCCGTTCTCGTCATGGCAGGCCTCGATGATCGCGCCCACGAGACGGGAGACGCCGATCCCGTGCGAGCCCATGTGAACCGGCACGCGGTTGCCCTCGGCATCGGTCACGACCGCGCCCATGGGCTCGGAATACTTGGTGCCGAAGTAGAAGATCTGGCCGACCTCGATGCCCCGCGCGACGCGGCGGCGCGCCTCGGGGATCTGCTCGAAGAGGGCGGGGTCGTGCGTCTCGTCGGTCCGGGCGTAGCGCGAGGTGAACTCCTCCAGCACGGCGCGGCAGGCCTCGTGGCTGTCGTAGTCGATCTCGCGGTCGCCGAAGCGCAGGTCGGTGATCTCGCTGTCGTAGAACACCTCCGACTCGCCCGTTTCCGCCAGCACGAGGAACTCGTGCGTGTCGTCGCCGCCGATGGGGCCGCTGTCGGCGCGCATCGGGATCGCCTGCAGGCCCATCCGCTCGTAGGTGCGCAGGTAGCTGACGAGGTGACGGTTGTAGGCGTGGAGCGCGTCCTCCTTCGTCAGGTCGAAGTTGTAGCCGTCCTTCATGTAGAACTCGCGCCCCCGCATCACGCCGAAGCGGGGGCGGATCTCGTCGCGGAACTTCCACTGGATCTGGTACATCGTCAGCGGCAGGTCCTTGTAGCTCGTGACATGCGCGCGGAAGATGTCGGTGATCAGCTCCTCCGCCGTCGGCGTGAAGAGCATGTCGCGCTCGTGCCGGTCCTTGATCCGCAGCATCTCGGCCCCGTAGGCGTCGTAGCGCCCGCTCTCGCGCCAGAGATCGGCGGACTGGATCGTCGGCATCAGCATCGGCAGGTGGCCCGCGCGGATCTGCTCCTCGTGGACGATCTCCTCGATGCGGCGGAGCACCTTGTAGCCGAGCGGCAGCCACGAGTAGATCCCGGCGGAGGCCTGCTTGATCATGCCCGCCCGCAGCATCAGCCGGTGGCTGACGATCTGCGCCTCGGAGGGGGTTTCCTTGAGAACGGGCAGGAAATAGCGGGAAAGGCGCATCTGTCGGGGACCCTGTGGCTTGGCTTCCCGAGACCTCTACGCGATCGGAAATGCTGCCACAAGGCAGCGGGCGCGCGACCTCAGCCCGGGGCGCCCAGCACCTTCGCCTCGGCCCCCATCGCGGTGGCGAGCGCCTTGAACCGCGCCTCGGCCACCTCGCCGAAGAGGGCGCGCCCCTCGTCGGTCTTGAGCCTCAGGAACAGCTCCTTCCGCTTCGGCCGCCAGGTCAGCGCGCCATGGTCGGTCGGGTTGGCGACGGTGAACATCGCGCCGAAGCGCATGGCGCGGCCGAGGATCTCCGCCTCGAGGACGAGCGGCTCGGGCAGGAGCTGGAGGAGGTTCGAATCGAAGCCCGTCCCGGCCCGGTTCGACTTGTAGCGGTGCAGGAGCGCGAGGCCGAGATAGACGCGCTCGGCATGGGTCATGCCGCCGAGGTTCGCGCGCGTCGCATTGTCGAAGCAGACCTCGGCGCGGTAGTCGGGATGCGCGCGCCAGCTCACGTCGTGCAGGAGGCAGGCGGCGCGGATCAGCCGCTTCTTGGGCAGGCGCGCGCCCGGGAAGAGCGGCTCGACGAAGCGGTAGAGCTGCCGCCCGAAGCCCGGCATCCGCGCCGACGAGGCCTCGGCGTGGCGCGCGGCCTCGATCAGCGGGTCCCGGTGGCGGAGCGCGTCGGACATCTGCTCGTAGAGCAGGCCCTCGCGGATGCCGTAGGAGGAGACCGCGACCTCCTTGGGGCGGAGCTGGCGGACGAGAACCTTCAGCACTTCGGCCGCGATCGGCACGAGGCGCATGCGTTCGTTGCTGGTGCCGGTGCGGGCGCGCAGCTCGGCGATGTCGCTCCTCTCGATCAGCTTGATCGTCTCGAGGATGGCCTTGGGCGTCATCCGGTATTCGTGCAGCACCTTGAGCGGGTAGCCGCGCCGCTCCATGTCGATGCGCGCGATGGCCCGCCACGATCCGCCGACGAGAAACAGCCGCTCGGGCCGGTTCGGGAAGGCCTGCGCGAGGCGTCCGACGCGGTCCTTGATGTGGGCGCGGACGGCCTTCTTGCCGCCGCCGATCCCCATGAGCTTCAGAGGCCCGAGGTCCGAGGTGTGCCGGAGCCCCACCTTGCCCCCGCCCTTCAGCTCGGCAAGCTCCATCGACGATCCGCCGATGTCGCAGACCAGCCCCTCCGCCCCCGGCCAGCCGAGGAGCACGCCCTGCGCGGCCAGGCGCGCCTCCTCGTCGCCGTCGATGACGTGGATGTCGAGGCCGGTCTCGGCCAGGACCTCCTCGCGGAAGGCGTCGCCGTCCTCGGCGTCGCGCACGGCGGCGGTGGCCACGGTCAGGAGCGGCGCGACGCCCATCCCGCGCGTCAGCGCCGCGAAGCGGCGGAGCGCCTTGAGCGCGCGCACGCGCCCCTCGGGGTTCAGGCGGCCGGTCTCGGAGAACCCGGCGCCGAGGCCGCAGAGGATCTTCTCGTTGAAGTAGTAGGCCGGGCTACGGGCCGCGCCGTCGAAGACCACGAGGCGGACCGAGTTCGAGCCGATGTCGATGACGCCGACGCGGCTGAGGGCCTGCGCCTCGGGGGCGTCGAAGAGCGGAACCCCGAACGGGCCCCATTCGGGGTGCAGATCGTCCATGCCGATCCCACGCCTCATGCAATCGTCAGCCGCGACATGGGCAGGGTGATGGCATGTGTCCGTCGCGCCCGTCAATCACCCTCGGCGCGCGTCACTCCGTCCCGTGGGTCAGTTCCGGCACGTCCTTGGCCCCGGCCGAGCCCCGTCCCGAGAGCGAGGGGTTCTCCATGAAGAAGCGGTGGCAGGAGAAGGGATTCTCCATCCCCTCGAGGTTCGCGCGGCGGAACGACCCGTCGGGCTGGAGCACCCAGCTCTGCGCCACGTCGGCGAGGTTGGCGGCCATGATCTGCCCCACGATCTGCGCCTTCACGGTCGGGTTGCGGCATTCCACAAGCGTCTCGACCCGGCGGTTGAGGTTGCGCCCCATCCAGTCGGCCGAGCTGATGTAGACCCGCGCGTTCTTGTGCGGCAGGCCGTGGCCGTTGCCGAAGCAGACGATGCGCGAATGCTCGAGGAAGCGGCCCACGATCGACTTCACGCGGATGTTCTCGGACAGGTTGCGGATGCCGGGGCGCAGGCCGCAGATGCCCCGGATCACGAGGTCGATCTTCACGCCCGCGCGGCTCGCCTCGTAGAGCGCGTCGATCACGTCGGGCTCGATCAGCGCGTTCATCTTGGCCCAGACCACGGCGGGCCGGCCGGCGCGCGCGTGCTCGGCCTCGGCGGCGAGGTTGTCGAGGATGCGCTGCTTGAGCGAGAGCGGCGAGATGGCGAGGTTCTCCAGCCCCTCGGGCTCGGCATAGCCGCCCACGTAGTTGAAGACCTTGGTGGCGTCGCGCCCCAGCGAGTCGTCGCAGGTGAAGAGGCTGAGGTCGGTGTAGATCCGCGCCGTGATCGGGTGGTAGTTGCCGGTCCCGAAATGGGTGTAGGTCACGAGCCGGTCGCCCTCGCGCCGGACGACGGTCGAGATCTTGGCGTGGGTCTTGTATGTGATGAAGCCGTAGATCACATGGGCGCCCGCGCGCTCGAGCTTGCGCGACTGGCGGATGTTCGCGGCCTCGTCGAAGCGCGCCTTGAGCTCCACCAGCGCGGTGACGGACTTGCCGTTCTCGGCCGCCTCGCAGAGCGCGTCGACGATCGGGCTTTCGTTCGAGGTGCGGTAGAGCGTCTGCTTGATCGCCACCACGTTGGGGTCCCGCGCCGCCTGGCTGAGGAAGCGGATGACCATGTCGAAGGTCTCGTAGGGGTGGTGCAGCAGCATGTCCTTCTGGCGGATCGCGGCGAACATGTCGCCGTCATGGTCCTGCACCCGCTCGGGCACGCGCGGCGTGAAGGACCGCCAGAGGAGATCCGGCCGCTCGTCGATCACCAGTTCCTTCAGGCGCACGAGGCCGATCATGCCCTTCACGTCCACGACCTCGTCCTCCGAGACGTGGAGCTGCTCGATGATCTCGGCCTTGAGGTCGGCGGGCGCGCCTGCGCTGACCTGGAGGCGCACCACCTCGCCCCGGCGGCGGCGCTTGAGCGCGGTCTCGAACTCGCGCACGAGGTCCTCGGCCTCCTCCTCCACCTCGATGTCGCTGTCGCGCAGGATGCGGAACATGCACGAGCCCTTGAGCTCGTAGCCGGGGAAGAGCGCGCCGATGTGCAGGAGCAGAAGCTCCTCGAGGGGCAGGAACCGCGCCTCGCCCTCGGCCGTGGGCAGGCGGAGGAAGCGGTCGATCTGCGCCGGGATCGGCAGGAGCGCCTGAAGCTCGCGCCCGTCGCGCTCGCGCCGCATCTGGAGGGCGAGGGCAACGCCCTCGTTCGGGATGAAAGGGAACGGGTGCGCCGGGTCGATGGCGAGCGGCGACAGGACCGGGAAGACGAGGGCCAGGAACACCTCCTCGAGGTGCTTGCGCTCGGCCGTCTTCAGCTCCTTGCGGGTGACGACGGTGATGCCTTCGGCCTCGAGCTCCTTCTTCAGCGCGACCCAGGCCGCCTGCTGGTGCTGCATCAGCCGCCGCGCGTCGGCGTTGATCAGCTTGAGCTGCTCGGCCGGGGTCCGCCCGTCGTCGGAGAGGCCGGTCTTGCCCTCCTGCGCCAGCTCGCGCAGGCCCGCGACGCGGACCGTGTAGAACTCGTCGAGGTTGCCCGCGCTGATCGAGATGAAGCGCACCCGCTCCAGCAGGGGCACGCGCGGGTTCTGCGCCTCCTCCAGCACGCGCCAGTTGAAGGCGAGCCAGCTCACCTCCCTGTTGAAGAAGCGCCGCGGCCCCTCGGTCTGCGCGGCGGGCAGGTCGGCGGGCTCGGGCAGGGGCGCATTCAGGAAGTCGGCGAAACTCATCGGGTTGGACCTATTCAGGAACCGTGACGGGAGCGTGACACGCCGGCCTCGATCTCCGCAAGGACCGCCTTGGCGTCGGTCAGGCGCGGCGGACGCTGGCGCGACAGGGCGCGGGTGTCGAGCCGTTCGACGAAACCGGCCACGGCGGCCGCCGAGCGTTCCATCCGGGGCACGACATGCGACAGGATCGCGGGCGTCAGCCTCAGCGCGCGGTCATGGGCGAGCTTGAGGAGAAGCGCGCCGAGGAGCGCGTCGTCGGGCGGGTCGAGCTGCGCGAGCCCCGCCTGCCGCACCCGGCTGTCGAGATCGGGCAGCTAAAGGCCCCAGCGCGCGGGCGGCGCGGCCCCCGTCAGGAGGAGCGGAGCGCCACGGTTCGCAAGCGCGTTGTGCAGGTGGAAAAGCCGCGTCTCGGCCGCGAGGTCGCCCGCGACGGCGGGCACGTCCTCGAGCACGAGGGCGGGCGCCTCGGACAGGCGGGGCATGTCGGCCTCGGTCACGTCGGCCGCCGCGACGATGACCGCGCCGGAAAGACCCGCCCAGACATGCGCCAGATGCGTCTTGCCCGCCCCCTCGGGCCCGGTGAGCACGAGCTTGCCGTGCGGCCAGTCGGCCCAGCCCTCCACCTGCGCGACGGCGGCGGCGTTGCTTTCGGTGACGAGGAAATCGCCGCGCCCCATCGCCGGGCGGACGGGCAGATCGAGGACGAGCTGTTCGGGCATCACGCTTCGGGGTGGGGTCCGCGCCCCGCGTCGAGCCCCCGGTAGAGCCGCCCCTCGCGGTAGCGTTCGAGCGCGTAGCGCACGAGCACGCCGATGGCCGCGGCGACAGGCACGGCGACAAGGAGACCGACGAAGCCGAAGAGCGCCCCGAAGGCCGAGAGCGCGAAGATGAGCCAGACGGGGTGCAGGCCCACGGAACTGCCGACGAGCTTCGGCGTCAGGATGTTGCCCTCGACCATCTGTCCCACCTGGAAGACGAGGGCGACCGCGATGATCCACCACCAGTCGCCCCAGAACTGGAACAGCGCGAGCCCGATCGACAGCGCGCCGCCCACCAGCGCGCCCACGTAGGGGATGAAGGTCAGAAGCCCCGCCACCAGCCCCACGACGAGCCCGAACTGGAGCCCGATGATCATGAGCGCGGCGGCGTAGAAGGTGCCGAGGATGAGGCAGACCGTCCCCTGCCCGCGCACGAAGCTCGCCAGCGTCCGGTCGATCTCGCGCGCGAGACGGCGGATCGTCGGCGCGTGGTCGCGCGGCAGAAGCTCGTCGATCCGGGCCACCATCCGGTCCCAGTCGAGGAGCATGTAGAAGGCCACGACCGGCACCACGACGAGGAAGACGAGCACGTTCAGCACGCCCGCCGCCGAGCTGAGAATGCCCTGCAGAAGCTCCGCCCCGCGCGACTGGATCGTCTGGCCCACCGTGGCGAGCGAGGAGCGCAGCGGCGAGTCCTCGTCCATCAGCGTCGGGAACTGCTCGGTCAGCCAGGCCCGGAGCTGCTCGAAGATCTGCGGCGCGAGCTGCACGAGATCGGTCGCCTGCTGGATCAGCGTCGGGATCACGATGAGGCCCGCCACCACGACGACGAGGATCAGCAGGATGAAGATGACGACCGTGGCCAGAACCCGGCTGAGGCCCATGCGCTCCAGCCTGTCGGCGACCGGGTCGAGGAAATAGGCGATGGCGCCGCCGATGATGAAGGGCAGGATGACATCGCCGAGAAGCCACAGCACGACGCCGAGCGCCACGGCGGCGGCGCCCCAGTAGGTGACCTGCTGGCGGACGGGGAGGGCCATCGAAACTCCTTCTCCAGCCCTAGATGCGCGAGGGCGTGCGGCGGGGCAAGGGCCTTAGCGGCCCGACAGCTCCTCCATCGCGCGCTGGCCGATGCGCATCTGCGCCGCCATCATCTGCGGACCGACGAGGCCCATCGCCGTCGCCATGAAGGGCTGCATCTTGACCATGACGCTCGCCCCCTCGGGCGTGCTGTAGAAGGCGTCCAGCGCCTCGACCTCCTCGAGGGTGAAATGCGCGATGGCGGCCTCGATCATCGCCGTCTCGAGATCGGGTCGCAGGATCGCCAACTCCTCGGCGGCGATGGCCGCGACGGACTGAAGCTCCTCCTCGGTGATCTGGGGCATCACCGCGCGCATCTGCGCCACCATCGCGTCGGGCGAGAACATGTCGTCCATCATGCGCTGCTGCACGGGGTTGTTGATGTAGCGCTCGACGGCGGCGCGGAGCGCGTCGTCCTGGGCGTTCGCGGGCAGCGACGGCAGCAGGAGGAAGGCGAGGGCGACGGGAAGGAGGGCGCGGAACATGACGGTAATCCTTTGCTTCACGGGTAAACGGCTCGCGGGTCAACCGTTGGCGGAGACACGCGCGCCGGGCAAGGAAAAAGACCGTGTCCGCCCCGGCCTCAGGCCGCGCGCGTCCGGCGGATGAGGTCGAGGATCTCCTTCGCCGCCGAGGGGATGTGCGTGCCCGGCCCAAAGATCGCCTTCACGCCCGCGCCCTTCAGGAACTCGTAGTCCTGGTGCGGGATGACGCCGCCGCAGATGACGATGATGTCGCCCGCGCCCTCGGCCTGAAGGGCCTCGATGAGCTTGGGCGCCAGCGTCTTGTGCCCCGCCGCCTGGGAGGAGATTCCGACGACGTGGACGTCGTTGTCGATGGCGTCCTGCGCCGCCTCCTCCGGCGTCTGGAAGAGCGGGCCCACGTCCACGTCGAAACCGATGTCGGCGAAGGCGGTGGCGATGACCTTGGCGCCCCGGTCGTGGCCGTCCTGGCCCATCTTGACCACGAGCATCCGCGGGCGACGCCCCTCCTCCTCGGCGAAGGCCTCGACGTCCTTCTGGATCTCGGCGAAGCCCTCGTCGCCCTCGTAGGCCGAGCCGTAGACCCCGGCGAGCGTCTTCACCTCGGCGCGGTGGCGCCCGAACACCTTTTCCATGGCCATGCTGATCTCTCCCACGCTGGCCCGGGCGCGCGCGGCCTCGACCGCGGCGGCGAGCAGGTTGCCCCCTTCGCGCGCGCGCCGTTCCAGTTCGGCGAGCGCGGCGGTGCAGGCGGCCTCGTCGCGGGCCGCCCGGATCTTCTCGAGACGCGCGATCTGGCTGTCGCGCACCTTCACGTTGTCGATGTCGAGGATGTCGATGGGGTCTTCCTTGTCCTTGCGGTACTTGTTGACGCCCACGATGACGTCCTCGCCCCGGTCGATGGCCGCCTGCCGCCGCGCCGCCGATTCCTCGATGCGGAGCTTGGGCAGGCCGCTTTCCACGGCCTTGGTCATGCCGCCCATCTCCTCGACCTCCTCGATCAGCGCCCAGGCCTTCTCGATCAGCTCGTTCGTGAGGCTCTCGACGTAGTAGGAGCCCGCCAGCGGATCGACGACCTTCGTCACGCCGGTCTCCTCCTGCAAGATCAGCTGCGTGTTCCGCGCGATCCGGGCCGAGAACTCGGTCGGCAGGGCGATGGCCTCGTCGAAGCTGTTGGTGTGCAGCGACTGGGTGCCGCCGAGGACGGCCGACAGCGCCTCGAAGGCCGTGCGCACCACGTTGTTGTAGGGGTCCTGCTCCTGCAGCGAGACGCCGCTCGTCTGGCAATGGGTGCGCAGCATCTTCGAGCGCTCGTCCTTCGCGCCCACCTCCGTCATGATCCGGTGCCACAGCGTGCGCGCGGCGCGGAGCTTGGCGATCTCCATGAAGAAGTTCATGCCGATGGCGAAGAAGAAGCTGAGCCGCCCGGCGAACCGATCCACGTCCATGCCCGCCGCGATGGCCGCGCGCACGTATTCGCGCCCGTCGGCCAGCGTGTAGGCCAGTTCCTGCACGAGGTTCGCGCCCGCCTCCTGCATGTGGTAGCCGGAGATCGAGATCGAGTTGAACTTCGGCATGTGCTCGGAGGTGTAGCCGATGATGTCGGAGATGATCCGCATCGAGGGCTCCGGCGGGTAGATGTAGGTGTTGCGGACCATGAACTCCTTGAGGATGTCGTTCTGGATGGTCCCCGACAGCACCGCCTTGTCGTGCCCCTGCTCCTCGCCCGCGACGATGAAATTGGCCAGGACCGGGATCACCGCGCCGTTCATCGTCATCGAGACCGAGACCTGGTCGAGCGGGATGCCGTCGAAGAGGATCTTCATGTCCTCGACGCTGTCGATGGCGACGCCCGCCTTGCCCACGTCGCCCACCACGCGGGGATGGTCGCTGTCGTAGCCGCGATGCGTGGCGAGGTCGAAGGCGACCGAGACGCCCTGCTGCCCGGCGGCCAGCGCCTTGCGGTAGAAGGCGTTCGATTCCTCCGCCGTGGAGAAGCCCGCGTATTGCCGGATGGTCCAGGGACGGCCGGCATACATCGTGGCCTTCACGCCGCGGGTGAAGGGCTCGAAGCCCGGCAGCGTACCCATGTGCGGCAGGTCCGCGGCGTCCTCGGCGGTGTAGAGGGGCCTCACCCGGACGCCCTCCAGCGTCTCCCAGGCGAGGGTGTCGGGGTCGGCGCCCCGAAGCTCCTTCGCGGCGCGCTTGCGCCAGGCGTCGATGCCGTTGCGGCCTTCGGTCATGGGTTCGTCCTCGTGCTGTATGCTGTGCGGCCTCTCGCGGCCTGCGGCGCGCGTCGTGCCATCCCCGTGCCGGCCCCCTGCGTCAGCAAGGCCTTCGCTTTCGCGGGCGGTCCGCCTATATCTCCCCGGAATGGAGAGAGAATGCGACCGACCCTGATTTCCGCCATCGCCGCGCTGGTTCTCGTGCCCGCCGCCCTCTTCGCGCAGGACGGATCGGGCGCGATGGCCATGGCCGATACCGAGACCGCCGACGCCGTCGAGACGCAGGCGGCCGAGACCGTCGAGGACCTCGATCCGCTCGCGCCCCGCGACGCGGCCGGGCTGACGCTGGAGGAATTCTTCTGGGTCGCGCGGCCGATCATCGTCTTTGCCGACACGCCGAACGATCCGCGCTTCATCGAGCAGATGCAGCTTCTGGCCGCACGGCCCGATCCGCTGCTGGAGCGCGACGTGGTCATCATCGTCGATACCGACCCCTCCGCCCGGACGGCGATCCGCACCGCCCTCCGGCCGCGCGGCTTCTCGCTCGTCGTGCTCCAGAAGGACGGCAGCGTCGGCTTCCGCCGCCCCTCGCCCCGCGACGTCCGCGAGATCACGCGCGGCATCGACAACTTCTCCTTCCGGCAGGAGGAGCTGCGGTCGGGCGGGCAGTAAGGCAGGGCGCGGCGGGTCACGGCCCTCACTCGAACTCCATGATGATCTCGTCCACGGCGAGGCTGTCGCCGGGGCCCGCGTTGATCTTCGTGACGATGCCCTTCCGTTCGGCACGCAGGATGTTCTCCATCTTCATCGCCTCGACGGTGCAGAGGGCCTGCCCCTCCTGCACCTCGTCGCCCACGGCCACGTCCACCTTCACGATGAGGCCGGGCATCGGGCAAAGCAGGAGCTTCGAGGTGTCGGGCGGCAGCTTTTCCGGCATGAGCGCGGCGAGCTCGGCCTGGCGCGGGCTGCGGACATGGACCTTCAGCTCGGCCCCGCGCGTGCGGATGCGGAAGCCGCCGGGGATCTTGCCGACCTTGAGCACCAGGGGGGCGCCCTCGACCATCAGCCGCGCGAGATGGTCGCCGGGCGTCCAGTCGGAGGTCACGCGCATCACGGCGCCATCCTCGAAGGTGACGGTCGAGCCGTCGTGGTCGGCGGCGATCCGGACGGGGTGATGCGTGCCCTGGAGGCTCACGACCCAGTCGGAACCGACGCGCCGCTCGTGGTTGTCCATCCGCCCCGAGACGCGGGTGCGCCGGATCTCGGCCACGCGGTGCATCGCCGCCGCCGCCGCCGCGACGCGCCGGAGGTCGCCCGCGCCGAGCGTCGCGCCCGCGAAGCCCTCGGGGTATTCCTCGGCGATGAAGGCCGTGGTGATCGCCCCCGAGACGAAGCGGGGATGGTCCATCACCGCCGAGAGGAACGGCAGGTTGTGCCCGATCCCCTCGACCTCGAACCTGTCGAGGGCGACGCGCATCGCCTCGAGCGCCTCGTCCCGGTCGCGGCCCCATGTGCAGAGCTTGGCGATCATCGGGTCGTAGTACATGGAGATCTCGCCGCCCTCGAAGACGCCGGTGTCGTTCCTCACCGCCGTCTCGCCATGCGGCGCCTCGCCCTGCCACTTGCCGGTGTCGTTGAGCGGGCCTGCCTGCACCTCCTGCGGCGGGCGGTAGCGCGTCAGCCGCCCGATCGAGGGCAGGAAGTTGCGGTAGGGATCCTCGGCGTAGAGGCGGCTCTCGATGGCCCAGCCGGTGAGCTTGATGTCGCTCTGGGCGAAGGGCAGCTTCTCGCCCGCCGCGACGCGGATCATCTGCTCGACGAGGTCGATGCCGGTGATGAGCTCCGTCACCGGATGCTCCACCTGGAGGCGGGTGTTCATCTCGAGGAAGTAGAAGTTGCGGGCGCCGTCGACGATGAATTCGACAGTCCCCGCGCTGGTGTAGCCCACCGCACGGGCCAGCGCGCAGGCCTGCTCGCCCATCGCCTTCCGCGTCTCGGCATCGAGGAAGGGCGAGGGCGCCTCCTCGATCACCTTCTGGTTCCGGCGCTGGATCGAACACTCCCGCTCGCCGAGGTAGACGCAGTTGCCATGCCCGTCGGCGAGGACCTGGATCTCGATGTGGCGGGGCTGGGTCACGAACTTCTCGATGAAGATCCGGTCGTCCCCGAAGGAGGAGCGCGCCTCGTTCTTCGAGGCCTGGAAGCCCTCGCGCGTCTCGGTGTCGTTCCACGCGATCCGCATGCCCTTGCCGCCGCCGCCCGCGGAGGCCTTGATCATCACCGGATAGCCGATCTCGTTGGAGATCTTCACCGCCTCGTCGGCATCCGCGATCAGCCCCATGAATCCCGGCACGGTCGAGACGCCCGCCTCGGCCGCGATCTTCTTGGAGGTGATCTTGTCGCCCATGGCCTCGATCGCGCCGACGGGCGGGCCGACGAAGGCGACGCCCGCCTTCTCCAGCGCCTCGGCGAACTTCATGTTCTCGGACAGGAAGCCGTAGCCCGGATGGACGGCGTCCGCGCCGGTCGCGCCGATCGCCTCCATGATCCGGTCGATGACGATGTAGCTCTCCGAGGCCGGGGGCGGGCCGATATGCACCGCCTCGTCCGCCATGCGGACATGCAGCGCGTTGCGGTCGGCGTCCGAGTAGACGGCCACGGTGGGGATGCCCATGCGGCGGGCCGTCTTGATCACGCGGCAGGCGATCTCGCCCCGGTTGGCGATCAGGAGCTTCTTGAACATGGGCGCTGTCCCTTCTGTGCGGCCGGGCGGCTGATGCGCCCTTGGTGTCCCGAAACGAAAGGGACCACCGGAGCGCAGGCGCCCCGATGGTCCCGATTGACGTGTCGATGCGGGGCCTTCGCGCCGTGCGCGGTCAGGCCCGCACGATCAGCGGCAGATGCCCGCGTCGTCGCAGAGCGCGCCGGCGGCCGCGCCGGCGGGGACACCGGGCCGGGCGTCGCTGCCGTCCCCAGATCGGG
>NZ_JBQLZP010000369.1:0-2213 GCF_052168335.1 Roseicyclus sp.
TCCCGCCCTCACGCGATCCGGCGCACCGCAAGACCGGCGCCGCCCCGGCGCCCCCGGCGTCGCCCCTCGCGTAGGGCGGGACTTGTCCCGCCGCCCACCCGCGATCCGGCGCACCGCAAGACCTGCGCCGCCCCGGCGCCCCCGGCGTCGCCCCGCGCGCAGGGCGGGACTGGTCCCGCCGCATCCCCGCGATCCGGCGCACCGCAAGACCGACGCCGCCCCGGCGCCCCGGCGTCGCCCCTCGCGCAGGGCGGGACTGGTCCCGCCGCGCCCCCGCGATCCGACCCACAGCAAGACAAACGCCGCGCCTGGTCTCCCGGCGTCGCCCTCAGCGTGGGGCGGTACTTGTCCCGCCCGCTGCCCGCGATCCGGCTCACTCCAAGACCGGCGCCGCCCTCAGCGTAGGGCGGGACTCGTCCCGCCCCCCGCGATCCGGCGCACCGCAAGGCCGGCGCCGGCCCGCGCGGCACGCGGCACGCCCCCTCACCGCTCCGGCGGTTTCCAGTCGGCGGGCGGCACGTCGCGCCGTCTCAGCCTCAGCGCGAGGCCCAAGGCGACGCCGACGCCGATCGCCACCGTCAGGTCGGCGAGGACGGTCAGGAGGAACGTCAGCACCAGCAGCACCCGGTCCGACACCCGGCCCGTCGTCAGCCAGCCGCGCCAGTGCTGCGGCTCGGACATGTTCCAGGCCGTCACCAGCAGGAGCCCCGCCAGCGCCGGCATGGCGAGGTGCCCCGCGAGCGGCGCCGCGACCCACATCACGATCAGGATCGTCAGCGCGTGGAAGATGCCGGCGAGCGGCGTCCGCCCGCCCGCGCGCACGTTCGTCGCCGTCCGCGCGATGGCCCCCGTGGCGGGAAGCCCGCCCATCAGCGCCGAGCCGATGTTGGCCACGCCCTGGGCGAGGATCTCGGCGCTCGGCCGGTGGCGGCCCGCCACCATCCGGTCGGCCACCATCGCGGAGAGGAGCGACTCGACCCCCGCGAGGAACGCGATGACGAGGGCCGAGGGCAGAAGCTCGACCAGGCGCGCGGCGGTGATCTCGGGCAGGGCGGGGGAGGGCAGCGTCCGGGGCAGCGCGCCGAACCGGCCGCCCAGCGTGTCGACGGGCAGCGCCAGCAGCGCCACCGCGGCCGAGGCGGCCGCCACCGCCACGATCAGCCCCGGAAACCGCGGCAGGGTGCGGCGGAGCGCGACGATCGCCGCCACGGTGCCCGCGCCGACGGCGAGGCTCGGCCAGTCGAGGGTGCCGCGCGCCTCCCAGATCGCGGGGAGACGCTCGAGCGCGTCGGCGGGGGTGCCGTCGGGCAGGACGATGCCGACCGCGTCGGGCAGCTGGCTCAGCGCGATGATCGCGGCGATGCCGATGGTGAAGCCGTTGATGACCGGCTCGGGCACGAGGCGGATCAGGCTCCCCGCCCGGAGGAGGCCCGCCATGACCAGGATCGCGCCCGCCATCAGCGTGGCGAGCACGAGCCCGTCGAAGCCATGCGCCGCGATGACGCCGTAGACGACGACGATGAAGGCGCCCGTCGGCCCGCCGATCTGCACCCGGCTGCCGCCGAGCAGCGAGATGAGGAACCCCGCCACGATCGCCGTCACGAGGCCCGTCTCGGGCGCGGCGCCGCTCGCGATGGCGATGGCGAGGCTGAGGGGAAGCGCGACCATCGCCACGGTCACGCCCGCGAGAAGGTCGGCCAGAAGGCTCCGCGGCGTCGTCTCGGGCAGGGTCGTCAGGATCTTCGGGGTCAGCATCGGGACCGGGCGGGCAGGGCGCGCTGCGTGGGCATTCCCCGCATCCGTTGGCCGAGCCAAGGGTTACGCCCGCGTCTCGACCCCTTCAAGGCCCCCCGCCTCAGGCGTTGCGTCTCAGCCACTCCATCACCGCGGGCCGGACCGATTGCGCGCCGCTCCTGCGGGCATGGTCGATGACCGCACGCGCGTCGTCGAGGTTCACGCGCCGCAGGAGCGACTTCACCGGCCCGATGGAGGCCGGCCGCATCGACAGCGTCCGGAGGCCCATGGCCGCGAAGCACATCGCCTCGATGGGACGGCCCGCATCCTCGCCGCAGAAGCTGACCGGCGTGTCGGTCTCGGCGCAGCGGGTCACGATCTGCTCGATGAAGGTCAGGAACGAGACGTTGAGCGTGTCGTAACGCCGCCGCACGCGCTCGTTCTCGCGGTCGGCGGCGAAGAAGAACTGCTTGAGGTCG
>NZ_JBQLZP010000370.1:0-1839 GCF_052168335.1 Roseicyclus sp.
GGCGAGTGATGCAGCGTGACGGCCAGGGCTGATTTCGTGACGGGGAGGCGCGCGGGACGTAACAATCCGCGGTCGCGCGGCCCGGAACTGAAACCGGAGGCTCAGAGGTCGCGCCGCGCCATGCGGTAGCGGATCGCCTCGCCCGTGGGCAGGATCGTCGCGCGCTCTTCCCCGGCCACGAACCCGAGGCGGGCATAGAAGGCGTAGGACGGCAGCGCCATGCTCAGGTGGACGGAGCAGAGGCCCCGCGCCCGCGCCTCCTCCGTCAACGCCGCGACGAGCGCCCGCCCGAGGCCCGCCCCCTGCCGCTCGGGCGCGACGAAAAGGCCGAGGATCTCCGCCCCGTCGAGCGTCCCGGTGGCGACCGGCGCTCCCGCCTCCTCGATCAGGAGCACATGGCCACGCGCCAGCCGCGCCTCGATGGCGGCGGAGTCATGGAAATCCTGGAAGAAGGCGATGGCCGCGGGGGCATAGTGGCCCCGGTAGCTCTCCGCGATGCTGCGGTGGATAAGCGCGCAAAGCGCGGGCACGTCGCCGCGCGTCGCGATCCTCGGTGTCCTGAGCATGGCTTCCATGGCCGGAGATTGATCGCGCGACGCTCGAAACGGCAAGCGGGAACCCGCGGCGTGTTGACAGTGCCGCCCCGAATCCGTAATGCCCGGGCTTCAACGGAGATACCCGGACCGTCGATCCGCCCGAGCGCGCGATCCGGCCCAGAGACCGACGGAGCGAGACAATGTCCAAACGCACGTTCCAGCCCTCGAACCTCGTGCGCAAGCGGCGCCACGGGTTCCGTGCGCGCATGGCGACCAAGGGCGGCCGCAAGGTCATCAATGCCCGCCGCGCCCGCGGCCGCAAGTCGCTGAGCGCCTGATCGCCTCACACGGCTCCGGTGCCATGGCACCCGAAACGCCTCCGCCGACCGACGCGTCGCCGGGGGCTTTTTCCGTTTCGACGCTGACGAAGCGCGCCGACTTCCTCCGCGCGGCGCAGGCCCGTAGGGTCGGCACGCCCGCCTTCCTGCTCCAGGCCCGCCAGCGGCGCGAGGACGAGGGCGCCGACGGCATCCGCGTCGGCTTCACCTGCTCGAAGAAGGTCGGCAATGCGGTCGCCCGCAACCGCGCCAAGCGCCGCCTGCGCGAGATCGCCCGGGCGGTCCTGCCGCTGGAAGGGCGGCCCGGCTGGGACTACGTTCTGATCGGACGGAAGGACGAGACGACGAGCCGCGACTTCGCCGCGATGAAGGCCGACCTCGTCCGCGCGCTGAGGAGCCTGCACCGATGAGCCCGCTTGCCTATGTCGTCTCGCTGCCGGTCCGGTTCTACCGGCTCGTCTTCAGCCCCTGGGTCGGCCATTCCTGCCGCTACCAGCCCACCTGCTCGGCCTACGCGATGGAGGCGCTCGAGAAGCACGGGGCGCTGCGCGGCGCGTGGCTCGCGGCGCGGCGGATCGCGCGCTGCCACCCCTGGGGCGGCAGCGGCGTGGACAACGTCCCGGACTAGATCTCCTCGATCACGCCGCAGGCGATGCGGTCGCCGGCGCTGGCCTCATCCTCGTAGGTGTCGGCATCGGCGTGGATCATCATGGCCGCGCCGTCCGCATCGAGGAGCGAAGCGGCATCGCCTTCGCGCAAGCTGATCCGGTCGGTGAAAAGCTCGACCGCGGCCTGGCCGTTCTCGCCGATCTCGACGTTCGGCAGGTCGCCCGCGTGCGGCCCGTCCGGATTGTCGAAGCCGTGGGCGTTGCCCTCCGGCGCGAAGTGGCCTCCCGCAGCCTCGAAATCGGGGCTGCACGCGCCGGCCTCGTGGATGTGGAAGGCATATTCGCCGGGTTCCATCT
>NZ_JBQLZP010000371.1:0-3685 GCF_052168335.1 Roseicyclus sp.
CGCGTCCGTCCCGTCTATCATTCCGCCCGAAGGAGTGGCAAGCGCGCGCCCGCGGCGCCGCGCGGGGCGCTTTGCGATTGAAAACCGCGCGGTTCCGGCCATATATCAAGGGATGTAGGCTCAGGATGGCAGGTCGATGACCCCCCAGGCACTGGAACGCGGCAGGAACTGGCTGGAGAAGGGTGCGCTCAGGCCCACCCGGCAGCGGCTGACGCTCGCCTCGCTCCTCGTCGGCGACGGGGAGAACCGGCACGTCACCGCCGAGGGCCTGCACGACGCCGTCCTCGACAGCGGCGACCGCGTGTCGCTGGCCACCGTCTACAACACGCTGCGGGCCTTCTGCGACGCCGGCCTGATGCAGGAGGTGACGGTCGACGGCAGCCGGTCCTACTTCGACACGCGCGTCGACGACCACCCGCATTTCTACCGCGAGGACGACGGGACGCTGTGCGACGCGCCCTCGAAGGGCCTCGAGATCGCGTCGCTGCCCTCCGTTCCCGAGGGCTACGAGATCGCACGGGTCGATGTGGTGATCCGGCTCCGCAAGACGCGCTGAGCGCTCCACGGGCGCTGCGCCGGAAAAGCCGGCTTTTCCGGGCGCGATCCGCGCGCGGATCGCTTCCCCCCTAGCCAAGCCGCGCGCGAGAGGCTAACGGCTCGGGCCAACCCTCCCCTTCCGGCCGGAACCCCCATGGACCTGCGAAACATCGCCATCATCGCCCATGTCGACCACGGCAAGACCACGCTCGTCGACAACCTCCTGAAACAGTCCGGCTCCTTCCGCGAGAACCAGGCCGTGGCCGAGCGCGCCATGGATTCGAACGACCTCGAGCGCGAGCGCGGGATCACGATCCTCGCCAAGGCGACCTCGGTGGAGTGGAAGGGCACGCGCATCAACATCGTGGATACGCCCGGACACGCCGATTTCGGCGGCGAGGTGGAGCGCATCCTCTCGATGGTGGACGGCGTGGTGCTGCTGGTCGACGCCGCCGAAGGACCGATGCCGCAGACGAAGTTCGTCACGCAGAAGGCGCTCGCCCTGGGGCTCAGGCCCATCGTCGTGCTGAACAAGGTCGACAAGCCCGACGCCGAGCCCGACCGCGCGCTCGACGAGGTCTTCGACCTCTTCGCCGCGCTCGACGCCGACGAGGACCAGCTCGACTTCCCGCATCTCTACGCGAGCGGTCGCGCGGGCTGGGCCGATGCCGAGCTCGACGGGGCGCGCAGGAACCTCGACGCGCTCTTCAACCTGATCGTCCGCCACGTGCCGCCGCCCCGGCAGCTCAGGCATGTCGACGAGGATTTCCGGATGCTGGCGACGACCCTCGGCGCCGACCCGTTCATCGGGCGCATCCTGACGGGCCGCGTCGAGGCGGGCCGCGTGAAGGCGGGGGCGACGGTCAAGGCGCTCTCGCGCCACGGCGAGACGATCGAGCGCTTCCGCGTCTCGAAGATCCAGGCCTTCCGCGGCCTCGCGCTGCAGGAGATCGAGGAGGCGAGCGCGGGCGACATCGTCACGCTCGCGGGCATGTCGAAAGCGACGGTCGCCGACACGATCTGCGCGCTCGCCGTCGAGACGCCGCTGCCTGCCCAGCCCATCGACCCGCCGACGATCAGCGTGACCTTCGGCATCAACGACAGCCCGCTCGCGGGCCGCGATGGCAAGAAGGTGCAGTCCCGCGTCATCCGCGAGCGGCTGATGAAGGAGGCCGAGAGCAACGTGGCGATCCGCGTCTCCGACACGCCGGGCGGCGAGGCCTTCGAGGTCGCGGGACGCGGCGAACTGCAGATGGGCGTCCTGATCGAGAACATGCGCCGCGAGGGCTTCGAGCTCTCGATCTCGCGCCCGCAGGTGATCCTGCGCGAGCAGGACGGCGTCACCGTCGAGCCCGTCGAGGAGGTCACGATCGACGTCGACGACGACTATACCGGCGCCGTGATCGAGAAGATCACCGGCCCCCGCAAGGGCGAGATGGTGGACATGCGCCCATCGGGCACGGGCAAGACGCGGATCATCGCCCATGTCCCCTCGCGCGGGCTCATCGGCTATCACGGGGAGTTCCTGACCGACACGCGCGGGACGGGCGTGCTGAACCGCGTCTTCCATTCCTGGCAGCCCCACAAGGGAGCCATCCCGGGGAGGCGCGCGGGCGTGCTGATCTCGATGGAGAACGGCCAGGCCGTGGCCTATGCGCTCTGGGGGCTGGAGGACCGGGGGCGGATGTTCATCGGACCCCAGGAGGAGGTCTACGAGGGCATGATCATCGGCGAGCACAGCCGCGACAACGACCTCGAGGTGAACCCGCTCAAGGGCAAGAAGCTGACCAACATCCGCGCGAGCGGATCCGACGAGGCCGTGCGCCTGACGCCTCCCGTGCGCATGTCGCTCGAGGAGGCCATCGCCTATATCGACGACGACGAGCTGGTGGAGGTCACGCCGAACGCGATCCGGCTGCGCAAGCGCTTCCTCGACCCGCAGGAGCGCAAGCGCCAGTCCCGCGCGGCGGTGTGACACCACCCCCCCGAAACGACGAAGAACGGCGCCCCGGGGGCGCCGTTTTTTTCGTTTCCCAGAAGCGCGGTCAGTCCCCGTCGGATGCCGACCCCGGGTTCGGCAACAGGTGATCCATGCTCATCGAGGGCTGGTCGCAGCCCGCCTCCCCCACGATCCGCGCCGGCACGCCGGCCACCGTCTTGCAGGGCGGCACCTCGTGCAGCACGACCGATCCCGCCGCGATCCGGCTGCAATTGCCGATCCGGATGTTGCCCAGCACCTTCGCCCCCGCGCCGATCAGCACGCCGTCGCCGATCTTCGGATGGCGGTCCTCGGTCTCCTTGCCGGTGCCTCCGAGCGTGACCGAATGCAGCATCGACACATTGTCGCCCACCACCGCCGTCTCGCCGATGACGATGGAATGGGCGTGGTCGATCATGATGCCCTTGCCGATCCGCGCGGCCGGGTGGATGTCGATCCCGAAGACCTCGGAGACCCGCATCTGGATGAAATACGCGAAATCCTTGCGGCCTTCCGTCCAGAGCCAATGGCCCACCCGGTAGGCCTGCACGGCCTGGAACCCCTTGAAGTAGAGGAGCGGCTGGAGAAACCGGTGGCAGGCCGGGTCGCGGTCGTAGACGGCGACGATGTCGGCACGCGCCGCCGCGCCGAGCTCGGGCGCCACGCGATAGGCCTCGTCGGCGATCTCGCGCAGGATCTGCTCGGACATCTCGCTCGAGGCGAGCTTCTGCGCGAGGCGATAGGCCAGCGCGCTCTCGAGATTCCTGTGATGCAGGATGCACGAATGCAGGACGCCGCCGAGGAGCGGCTCCTCGCCAACGGCGGCCTCGGCCTCCTCGGTGATCCGGCGCCAGACGGGGTCGAGCTCGGAGATGCGGGTCTGGGTCACGGCCATGTCGGCCTCCTCTGCGTCGCGGCTTCGTTTGGACAATAGCGCATGGGGCGGCATGGGTCCAACGCTCCGGCTCCCCCTTGCCGGGGTTCCGCCGCCCTCCTGCCGGCAAGGCCCGGCGAACGCACACGGCACGGGCTGCCCGGCGCGACACGCACCGAAGGCCCGGAACGGCCTCGAGGACGACGGGACCGGAAGCCAGCCCCGCCCCCGCCCCGCACCCCGCCCCTCCTTCATCCTGGGGAAAAAACTCCCGCCGGAGGCCCCGGCGCGGCCGA
>NZ_JBQLZP010000372.1:0-2486 GCF_052168335.1 Roseicyclus sp.
CATGGCCGCCGGTGCCGCCGCCCTCGCCCTCCATGACGGGCGCGCCCGACTGGAAATGCTCCATGATCGCGCCGAGGATGGCGGGCTTCATGTGATCCCACTCCGCGCCCTCGGCCTTGGTCACGGTGACGAAGTCGGTGCCGAAGAAGACGCCGGTGACGTTCTCGACCGCGAAGATGCGGCGGGCGAGGGGCGACTTCTCGGCCGCGTCCGCGTTCGGGAAGTCGGCCGTTCCCATCTCCAGCACGGACTGGCCGGGCAGGAACTTGAGCGTCGCCGGGTTCGGCGTGGATTCGGTCTGGATGAACATGGGAACGCCTCCTCGGGGGTTGCAGGAGATATGCGGTCCGGCCCCTCCGAAGTCAAGAATTGGAACCGTTCTAAATCGGCCCGGCGTCAGGTGATCTGCTCGAGCTGTTCCTTGGACAGCTCGCCCGGAACGATGGTGATGGGCACGGGCAGCGTGCCCGCCTGCTTGGTCAGCGCCGTCACGAGCGGCCCCGGACCCGCCTTGCCCGAGCCCGCGCCGAGCACGAGCACGCCGATCTCGGGCGACTCGCGGATATGGGCGAGGATCTGGTCGACGGCCGCGCCCTCGCGGATCACGAGGGTCGGGTCGACCTTCTGGCGGTCGCGCATCCACTTGGCGAAGACGTTGAAATGCGCCTCGATCCGCTCGCGCGCCTCGGCCCGCATGACCTCGCCCACGCCGATCCAGTGGTTGAACTCGTCGGGCGGGATGATCGAGATGATCTCGACCCCGCCGCCGGTGTTCCGCGCCCGCATGGCCGCGAAGCGCATCGCGTTCAGGCATTCGCGCGTGTCGTCGAGCACGACGAGAAACTTCCGCATGGGCCCTGCTCCCTGTCCTCGCCCGAGCATGGCGCGGGACCTCGGGGCTGGCAAGCGCGGCGCCGCGCCCTCGGCGGGACGCGGCGCCGGAGGGCCTAGCGGAAGGCCGGCACCGCGGGCAGGAGCGCGGTCGGCCGCCTGTCCGGCGTGCACATGTCGTTGTCCGCCGGCCGGACGCCGAAATGCACCCCCGCCGCGTCGAGCGCGATGAGGTCGTGGTCGGTGCCGCACTCGGCCACCGGCGCCCAGGCGGCGCAGCCCGTGGCGGAGATGTCGGTCTCGAGGTTCGGGACGAGCCCGCAGTCGGCGAGGCCCAGCGCCTCGGCCAGCGCCGGGTCCGCCGTCATCAGCGTCAGGTGCTTCCAGTCCTCGTCGAAGTTCCCCTCGAAGGCGCCCGGAACCGCGTCGGACGGCGCGCCGACCTCGTAGGGGCCGCCGGTGCGGAAGACGAAGGTGCGCAGCGTCATGTCCGGGTCGAGCGCATGGCTGAACACGAGCGACCAGGTGCCGTTCGCGAAGACGAACTCGCGCGTGCCCCAGCCGCCGTACCACGGCTCGGGCGCGGCGGAGCGGAAGGTGCCCGAGAGGGTGGCGATCTCCTCGGCGGGGGCGAAGTCGGCATGGCCGGGCAGGGGGACGAGCGCCGACAGCACGAGGGCGGCGGCAGCGGCGGCGTGGGCGGTTCTGAGAAGGGTCATGATCGTTGCTCCTGGATGATCGGACGCAAGGCCGCGTCCACACCCATGAGCCGCGAGAGCCCGGCGTTTCGACAACCTGAGGCGGAATTTCTCAGGCGGCCTCGCTCTTCGCCCAGTCCCAGTAGAGCTCCCGCGCGCGCCGGGCGACGGGCCCGTGCTGGTAGTGGGTGCCGTCGAACTCGATCACCGGCGTGACCTTGTTGAGGTTGCCGGTCATGAAGACCTCCTCCGCCTGCCGGAAGTCGTCGAAGGTCAGCACGGTCTCGACCACCTCCACCCCGGCGGCGCGCAGGTTCGCCATGTGCCGCCCGCGCGTGATCCCGGCGAGGAAGGTGCCGTTCGGGATCGGCGTGAACACCACCCCGTCGCGCACCATGAAGATGTTGGCCGAGGCCGTCTCGGCCACGTTGCCGAGCGCGTCGGCCACGAGCGCGTTGTCGTAGCCCTTGTCGCGCGCCTCGGCGAGCATCCTCGCGTTGTTGGGATAGAGGCAGCCCGCCTTGGCGTTGCAGACGTTGTCGGCCAGCACCGGGCGGCGGAAGCGCGTCGTCGTCAGGCGTGCCGCCTTGTCGGGGTCGGCCATCGGGATCTCTTCGAGCGAGATGCAGAAGCCCGCCGGACCCTCGCCCGGCAGGATGCCGAGATGCCCGCCGTCAATGCCCCAGAACATCGGCCGGATGTAGACCGCCGCCTCGCGCGGGTAGAGGCGCAGACCCTCCCAGACGGCGTCGAAGATCTCCCGCGGGGATTGCGCGGGGTTCAGCATCAGCGCGCGGGCCGAGGCCACGACGCGTTCGCAATGCGCCATGAGGTCGGGGGCGAGGCCGTCGACATGGCGCGCGCCGTCGAAGACCGTCGTGCCGGGCCAGGCGCCGTGATCGGCGGCCCGCATGACGGGGACGTCGCCCTCGTGCCAGCCGCCTTCGAAATATGTCC
>NZ_JBQLZP010000373.1:0-9048 GCF_052168335.1 Roseicyclus sp.
CGAGCACACGGCGGAGTGGCGTGCCGGTTTTCTTGCCGCCGTCGACGGCCTTGAAGCGGTCCGCGACGTCTACCGGCTCGCCGGGAACCACGACTTCCTGCTGCGGGTCGTCGTGGCGGACATGGCCGCGTTCGACCAGTTCTATGAGGCGTTGACCGCCACGGTCAGGCTGCGGAGCGTGAACTCCGTGTTTGCTCTCGAGGCTGTACGGACCACCACATCCCTTCCCTTGGCTGTGTCGATCGCAGGATGACGCCTGCTTGACAATGTCGAACGTGTCGCCTCGAGGCTCGGTCAGGCCTCATCCGCCGCCAAGGGCAACTGGAACCGCGCTTGAAACCCGTCTGCCGCTCCGGGTCTCGGCGACGTCAGTATCAGTCTGCTTCCCGTCCGGTCTGCGATCGCGGCAACGATGGTGAGACCGAGCCCGCTGCCGCCGGGTTTCTGCACGTCCTGCTGGAAACGCTCCGTCAGCCGAGCGAGGCGCTCGCGTTCGACCACGGGTCCCGCGTTTGAGACGATCAGGTCGCCGTCTAGGGTCAGCAGAACCTTAACCTCACCATGTGCTGCTCCATGCCTGAGCGCGTTCTCCACCAGGTTCCGACAGACGATTCCCAGCGCGTCGGGGTCGATGGTCGAGAGCACCGGGGTCTGGGGAAGGTCGAGCGCCAAGTCATGCGACTGAAGATTGCGCATCATATCTTCGACGACGATACGCAAGCCGGCCCGAGCATCGTGTGCCGTGTCGGACAGGAGGCGTCCGCCTTCGGCGCGCGCCAGTTGCATCAAGCGTTCTGTCCGGCGCGTCAGCCGTTTCAGCGTCTCCTCGATGTCGGTCGCGCGCTGTGCGGCCGCCCGGTCTTCGGTTTCCGACCGCAGCCGTTGCGCCTGTGCGATGGCGCCTGCCAGAGGCGTCCGCAGCTCATGGGCCGCGTTCGCCGCGAAGCTGCGCTCAGCCTCGAACGCATCGCGCAGGCGGTCAAGAAGGCCGTTCAGGGTTTCGGCCAGCGGACCAATCTCCGTCGGCAGATCGCTCGCAGGAACCTCCGACAAGTCACTGGCGCCGCGCGCCTCCAGCCGAGTGCGGAACCGGCGCAGGGGATCCAGGCTGAAGCGGACCGCCAGGATGATGGCCCCAAGTGCGACCGGCAGGACGATCAGCAGCGGCAGGCCGAGACCCATCCGGATCTCCCGCGCGACCGAAGCGCGATGAGCCAGCGGCTCGGCCACGGTGATGCGGATAGTGTCCTGAAGCGCCGCATCGCTGTAGAGTCGGTGGGTGGCGGTCTGTCGGAACCCCTGTCCGTCCCAGGGCGGAAACACGGCAGGGTCGGCCGCATGAGATTGCAGCAGGATACGCCCCTCGCCGTCGCGGACGAGGTAGGTGAAGAGCTCGTCGTGTTCCCGGATGGGCGCGAGCCGTTGCGTCACGCCCTGATCTTCCCGGCCGACGATGTCGGTGACGGCCAGCGGCAGGATCCGTTCCGCAGTCTCCCGCAGTGCGCTGTCGAAGACCTCGTCCAGCTCGCCCCGGACGATCACGGCCGTCACCGTCGCCGCGAGCAGCCACAGCACCGTCAGCGCCAGCCCGAGCGACAGACCAAGCCGGCCCTGAAGGCTCGCGGGCCATTTCATGGACGGCCCAGCCTATAGCCCATGCCGCGCTCCGTCTCGATCACCGTAGCCCCGAGCTTCTTGCGAAGCCGACTGACATGGACCTCGATGGTGTTGCTCTCCACCTCCGCGTCGAAGGCATAGAGCTTCTCCTCAAGCTGTGCCTTGGACAGAAGCTGACCGGGCCGCGCGAGAAAGGCCTCGAAAAGTGCCCATTCCCGCGCCGTAAGGGGGACGGGCTTGCCGTCGCGATGCACGCTGCGGGCGGCGAGATCGATTTCCAGCGGCCCGTGGGTGACGATTGGGTTCGGGTTGCCGCTGTAGCGTCGAGCGACAGACCCGATCCGCGCGGACAACTCAGCGAGATCGAAGGGCTTCACGAGATAATCGTCGGCGCCCGCATTCAGCCCCTCGATCCGATCCGACACCTGGTCGAGCGCGGTCAGGATGATAACCGGCGTTACGTCTCCGCGCGCGCGCAGGCTCTTCAGGAAGCCGATCCCGCGACCGTCCGGCAGCATGAGATCGAGCAGGATCAGGTCATAGGCCGTGGTTTTCACAGCGTCGCCGGCCGCATCGAGGCGCATCACCCAATCGACCGACTGCCCATCGGCCGCGATCTGGTCGCGCACTGCGGCTCCCAGTACCGTGTCGTCCTCGATCAGCAGGATGCGCATCCTCGTCCCCGTCCTTTTCCGATGACCCTCCATGATCTGTCCGGCTGACACGAAGCTGAAGCGGGTGGTTGCGTCCCTTCAGGCTGCCGTCAGCTTCGCCGCGCATGAATTGCGTCAAGTGGCGAGCCACGAGGAGTTTGGCCTATGAAGAAGATATTGACAATTCTCGGCTTTCTCGCGGTCTTTCCTGCTGGTGTCGCGCTGGCGGACGACGACTGCTTCGTGCCGATGGCCGACTGGCAGCCGCGCGACGCCGTCGCCCGGCTGGCCGAGGAGAACGGCTGGACGGTGCGGCGGATCAAGATCGACGACGGCTGCTACGAGATCGACGGTCGGGACGCCGAAGGGCGCCGGATCGAGGTGACCGTTCATCCGGCGACGCTGCAGGTGATCGAGTTCGAATACGAGGACGAGGACAACGACGATCGGCCCCGCCGGGATCGCGAAGGAGGCGACGATGACTGATGCAATCTCACACCAGGCGCCAGAGATGAATACGGCGCCGAGCAGCAAAGTCCGTGTCTGGGATCCGCTGGTCCGGGTTTTCCATTGGGGTCTGGTCGCGGCCTTCGCGACCGCATGGCTGACTGCGGACGAGCTGCAACCTCTCCACGAGCTTGCAGGCTACACCGTCGCCGGACTTGTGGCCTTCCGGCTGGTCTGGGGGCTCGTCGGCAGTCGCTACGCGCGCTTCGCCCAGTTCCTGAGGGGCCCTCGCGAGACGCTGGCCTATCTCGGGGACATGACCCGCGGACGCGAGCGGCGCTACCTCGGCCACAACCCGGCGGGCGCGGCGATGGTCGTGGCCTTGCTGGTTACTCTGGCCGGGACTGCTTTCACCGGCTGGCTCATGGAGGATGAGGCCCGTCTGGCGATGCTTCCGTCCATGCCCGCCATCGTGGCACCCGCCTGGGCCGACGACGACAGCGACGAGCGGGAATACGGCGCGCGGGGCGAGGTCGAGGGACCGCTGAAGGAGCTCCACGAGACGCTCGCCAACCTGATGCTGCTGCTCGCCGCACTGCATGTGGGCGGCGTCGTTCTGGCCTCCTTCAGGCACCGCGAGAACCTGGCGCGCGCCATGGTGACGGGCGACAAGCGCGGACCTGGTCCCGGGGACATCGCCTGACCGCACCCATACCCGAGGCCGACCGTCCCTGCGGCCCCGCCTGGCCTCGCCCTCACGGGCGGGGCCCTTTTCTTTCGGAAGCCGCTTTCTTCCTGACAGCAAGCTGAAGCGGGAATCGCCGACGCGTCAGCAAGCCCTCAGGTCGTGTCTCCAGATTGTCCTCAGCAGATGACAAGGAGACCCTGCCATGAAGAAGACCCTGACACTTCTGGTCGCGTCCACGGCGCTGACCGCCGCGATCGGCGTCCCCGCCTGGAGCGCGATGCAAGCCCCCTCCGACGTCCTTAGGCCCGTCGCCGCGCTCTTCGGCGACGCCCCGGACACCATGCCCCTCGTTCTCGCAAGCGACGATGACGACGACGACCGCTGGCGGGACGGCTCGCGTCGCGGCCACGACGACGACGATGACGATGACGACGATGACTGCGACGACGATGATGACGACGACGATTGCCGCGGTGGCGCTCGCAATCCCGCGCCCGCCGGCACGGTCGCCCCTCCGCAGAACGGCCTCTTCGGGAACGGCGCTCCGCCGCAGGTTCAGGTGAACTGAACCGCTCTCAAGCTCCTCTCCGAACAAGGATCAACCCGATGAAATCGCTTCTCGCAACGCTCGCGCTCACCACCGCGCTGACGCTCCCCGGCCTCGCCATGGCGAGGCCTGTGACGCTCACCACGACCCTCAACAATTACGGCGGCGACGGGGCCTATCTCGCGGTCTACGTCACCGATACCTTGGGCGCTTACGTCGGCAGTCTCTGGATGGCTGGCGGCAAGTCGAAATACTACGAGCATCTGAGCGACTGGTACCGCGCCACCGGCGGCGACACCGCGCAGGTCAACGGCATCACCGGCGCAAGCGTCGGCGCGGGCCGCACGCTCGAGATCACGCTCGACCTGGCCGACGCGCTCTTCGACGCGGGCTATACCCTCCACATCGACGCGGCCGTCGAGGACATGCGCGACAGCCCGAACGAGGTGGCGGTGCCGCTCACGACCGATGGCGCGGGCACGCCTGTGCAGGGCCGCCGGTACATCGCCAGCTTCGCCTACGACATGTGAGGATCGGGGCCATGATCCGTGCACTCCATCGCTGGCCGGGTCTTCTGGCCCTCGCGCTCGTCACGATCCTCGCGCTGAGTGGCGCGGCACTGTCGGTCTTCCCTGTGGCCGAACGGCTTGCCGCCCCGCAGCCGGAGACCGGGCTTACGGTCGCCGCCCTCGCGGACCGCATCCAGACGGTCTATCCGGGCGTCGAGCAGATCCGCCGATCACCCTCGGGCCGGATCACCGCCTACTGGTTCGATCAGGGCGCGCCGGGGGCCGCCGTGATCGACCCGGCGACGGGTGAGGGCGTGGCCTCGGCCGACCCGAACCAGGCCGAACGCTGGTTGACCAACTTGCACCGGTCGCTGTTCCTCGGGGACGGCGGGCGCATAGCCATGGCTGCAGGGGCTGCCGCGATGCTGATCCTCTCGCTCTCCGGCGCGGCGCTGGTCGCGCGGCGGACGGGCGGCTGGCGGCACTGGTTCGCGCGCCTGCGCGGTCCGCTCGCGGGCAGGCTGCACGTCGAGATCGCCCGGATCGCCGTCGTCGGCTTCGTCCTGTCTTCCACGACCGCCCTCTGGATGACGGCGTCGACCTTCGATCTCCTGCCGGATGGCGGCGCCATCCCGGCCATGCCGACCGAGGTCAGTGGTGAGACGGGGTTCGCTCCGGGCCGGATGCCCACGCTGCAGCAGACGCCCGTCGCTGAGTTGCGCGAGCTGAGCTTTCCCTATCCCGGCGATGCAACCGATCTGTTCACGCTCAAGACCGACCGGGGCACCGGCTATCTCGACCAGGGCGATGGGGCCCTTCTGGCCTGGGCCGACCTGACGGGATGGGAGCGCGTCTCGGAAACCATCTACATGCTGCACACCGGACAGGGCGCGGCGACTTTCGGGCTCGTGCTCGGGCTCATGGCGCTTGGGGTTCCGGCGATGGGCGCGACGGGCGTCTTGGTCTGGCTTGCCGGGCGGCGCGGTCGGCCGCGCATCCGGGGCAACCAGCTTGCGGCGCGCGCCGAGACGATCCTTCTCGTCGGTAGCGAGGGCGGCAGCACCTGGGGATTTGCGGCCACGCTCCACACCGCACTGACGCAAGCCGGGCAGAAGGTACACACAGCACCGATGTCGGCTTTCGCGCCAGAACGCTACGCTACGGCCCAGCGGATCATCCTGCTCGCCGCAACCTATGGCGACGGCGCGGCGCCCGCCTCGGCGAAGGGCTTTCTCGACCGGCTGAACGCTTCCGACCGGGCGCCGGACATTTCTCTGGCGGTGCTCGGCTTCGGCGACCGCAGCTTTCCGGCCTATTGCGCCTTCGCAAGGGACGTCGCGGCAGCGGCGCAGGCGAAGGGTTGGCCCGAGCTTCTGCCGCTCGACACAATCGACCGGCAATCGCCGCAGGATTTCGCGCGCTGGGGCCGGGCCCTCGGAGACTTGCTCGGCATTGCGCTCGAACTGACGCACCAGCCGGTCCAGCCGCAAACGACCACGCTGACCCTCGTCTCGCGGCGCGACTACGGCGCCGAGGTGCAGGCCCCGACGGCGATCCTCCGCTTCGCGTTTCCCCGTGTCTCGCTCGGGCAACGGCTGCTCGGGGGCGGGTTCGCACGGTTCCAGGCGGGTGACCTGATCGGCATTCTGCCCGAAGGCGGGACCGTCCCGCGGCTCTATTCGCTCGCCTCTGGGCGCCGCGACGGCTTCATCGAGATCGTGGTCAAGAAGCATCCCGGCGGCCTCTGCTCGGGTCAGCTCACAGCGCTGGAACCTGGCGACACGGTGAGCGCCTTCTTGCGCCCCAACCCCGGCTTCCGTCCGGGCCGAAGCCGGGCGCCCCTGATCCTGATCGGCGCAGGGACCGGCATCGGGCCGCTAGCGGGCCTTGTGCGCGGCAATACGCGCCGCAGGCCGATCCACCTGTTCTTCGGCATGCGCCATCCCGACAGCGATTTCTTCTATGGCGAGGAGTTCCCCGGATGGCAGGACGAGGGGCGCCTGACCCGGTTGGTCACGGCCGTCTCGCGCGGGGCGCGTCCCCATTACGTCCAGGACGCGCTGCGCAGCGAGGCCACTCAGGTCGCAGAGCTCATCCGAAATGGCGCGCGCGTGATGGTCTGCGGCGGACGGGACATGGCCGCCGGCGTGGCCGAGGCGCTGGCCGAGATCCTCGCACCGGCCGGGCTGACGCCGGCGGTCCTGAAGGCGGAGGGGCGGTATGTCGAAGATGTCTACTGAGCTGACGAGGCACGCCCTGAACGGGGCGACCATGGGCACGCGCTGGTCGGCGCTGTTCTTCGCGGAGCCGGACTTCGACCCGGCCCCGGTCCGCGCGGCGCTGCAGGCGGCCGTGGACGAGGTGGATGGACAGATGTCGACCTGGAACCCGGGCAGCGACCTGATGCGGCTCAACGCGGCGCTGGTTGGAGAATGGGTGGCGGTGCCCGCGCAACTGGCTGCGGTCCTGCGCCTCGGCCTCGAGATCGGGCGCGCCTCGAGCGGTGCGTTCGATATTGGCATGGGCGACGCGGTGACGGCCTGGGGTTTCGGGCCTGCGGCTGCCGCGCCGGATGGCATCCACGTCGCGATGAAGACCCGCCGCCGCCCAGCGCACGAGGTTCTGGAGTTCGACGGCGACCAGCTTCGCAAGGCCGCGCCCATCGCGCTCGACCTCAACGCCATCGCCAAAGGCTATGGCGTCGACCGGCTCGCCGAGACCCTGCGCGATCATGGGATTTCCGATGGACTCGTCGGGATCGATGGCGAGATGCGTGCGATGGGCCTTAGGCCGGACGGCGAGGCGTGGACGATCGCGGTCGAGGCGCCGGACGCAGAGCGCCGGACGCCGCATTCGATCCTCGAGCTTCAGGATGCCTCCGTCGCCACCTCCGGCGACTACCGCTACTGGGTGGAGGTGCAGGGGCGCCGCCTGTCGCACACGATGGACCCGAGGCGGGGCGCGCCGCTGATTGCGTCGCCGGCCTCCGTCACCGTCGTGGCTCGAACCTGCGCCGAAGCCGATGCCTGGGCGACGGCCCTAATGGTGCTTGGGCCGGACAAAGGTGCTGCGCTCGCAAGACGAAGCGGGCTCGACGCCCTGTTCCTCTTGCGCGATGATGATGCTAGCGCACGGGGCGTGGGAGTCGGTCGACTTTTTTCCGAAGAGCCAGCGGCAATCGCCTCAGCCGAGGGGAGATAGGCCGCATGGAGACGACACGGACTGATCGCTTCAAGACCGCTATCCTGCTCATTGCCGCGACCGGCCTGATTGCGGGACTTGCCTTCTACTTTTCCGGCCGTCCCGACGCTGCGAACCTGATCTGGATCGCCGGCGTCGTTCCCGCGCTCGCCGCACTCGTGGTGGAGATCCTGCGCAGCCTGCGCTCCGGCGAGGTGGGCCTCGATATCGTCGCCGCGCTGTCGATGTCGGCGGCTCTGGTCTTCGGCGAGACGCTCGCCGCGGCGGTCGTCGCGGTGATGTATTCCGGCGGCACATTCCTCGAAGCCTTCGCCGAAGGCCGCGCCCGGCGCGAGATGCACGACCTCCTCTCCCGCGTGCCGCGGACCGCGACCCGGCACCGCAACGGTGGGCTGGAGGAGATCCCGCTCGACCACATCGCGCCCGGCGACCGCCTCCTGATCCGTCAGGGCGACGTGGTGCCGGTAGACGGCACGGTGGCCTCGGAGACGGCCTTCGTCGACACCTCCGCGCTGACGGGGGAGTCCCTGCCAGTGCGCCTCGCGCAGGGCGCCGACGCCATGAGTGGCTCCACAAACGCAGGCGAGGCGTTCGATCTGACGGCGACGCGAGAAGCCAAGGACAGCACCTATGCCGGGATCGTCCGGCTGGTCGAGGAGGCGCAGGCGTCGAAGGCGCCGATGTCGCGGCTGGCCGATCGCTGGTCGCTGGGGTTTCTGGCCGTCACGGTCAGCATCGCCTTTGCGGCCTGGTGGTTCACGGGCGACCCGATCCGGGCCGTCGCCGTGCTCGTCGTTGCCACGCCCTGTCCGCTGATCCTTGCCGTGCCGGTCGCGCTCGTCGCCGGCCTGTCGCGGGCGGCGCATTTCGGCGTGCTGATCAAGGGCGCGGGGCCGCTCGAGACGATGGCGCGCATCCGCACGCTGATCCTCGACAAGACCGGCACGCTGACCGACGGCCGACCGCAGATTGTCTCGATCGATAGCCACGACGGCATGGCAGAGGACGACATCCTGAGCGTCGCGGCATCGCTCGACCAGGCCTCCAAGCACCCCGTGGCGCAGGCCATTGTCGCCGCCGCGAAGGCACGGGGCTTCACGCTGCCGGTTCCGTCGGACGTGGCGGAGATCCCGGGCGAAGGCGTCGTCGGCCATGTCGAGGGCCGCAAGGTCATCGTCGGGGGCGATGCCTTCGTCGCATCCCGCGTCGGACGGCGGCCCGGCGATCATTCCGTCATCGCTGCCGGCTCGGTCCTCGTCGCCGTCGCCGTCGACGGGCACATGGCGGGGCATCTCGTCATGTCCGATCCGCTGCGCGAGGGCGCGGGCGCCATGCTCGACGGGCTGCGCCGCGAGGGGATCGCGCGTATCCTGCTCGCGACAGGCG